>JBBRRN010000046.1:0-13447 GCA_038200685.1 Nitrospirales bacterium | reverse complement strand
GAGCGCATGGGAGCCGGATCATGCAGGTCCAGGTCGGCGAGTTCCTCTTTTGTACGCGGACCTATGTGAAACTCAGTGCAGAGGTCCGCGCTATCCTCATGCGAAAGGACGGGTGAATCGATGTCAGAGCGTTCACAGACTCACGACGAGATTCCGACTGAAGCCGAACGAGCCCTACAGGCCTACTGGGACACCATCGGTCTCGATCACTCCATACGAGTCCGTATCCTGGCCGACCTCGATCAGAAAGCCGCACCAGGCGCATGGGTCGGTCCCTTTCAGATTCCAGAGACATCCAACAGCGACATGTAGCCATGGCCAAATTGTATATGGTCCCATATAACTATATGGTAGTATGAAATGCCACGATCAAGCTTTGAATGGGATGAGGAAACAGACTGCGTCAATCAACAGAAACATGGGGTGTCGTTTGAAGAGGCTCAACACGCCTTTGACGATCCCACGCGCATCTTGATTCGCGATCGTGATCATGAACAAGGCGAGAAGCGGTTTTTCTGCCTCGGATTGGTCGAGAGAGACGTGTTGACTGTGCGGTTTTCCTATAGAAGAAAGCGCATACGCATTTACGGAGCCGGGTACTGGAGGCAAGGGAGGACACGCGATGAGCAAGAAAATTAAATACACGAATGCGCGATTGGCCATGGGAGAACGTGTCACGGATTTTCTGCCGCCACCGTCAGCCTTAGTCAAGCGTGAAGCCACCACGAAAGTCACGCTCGAGCTCACACAGAGTAGCCTGGCGTTTTTCAAGAAACAGGCCAAGCATGCCCATGTACCCTATCAGCGCATGTTACGGAGTCTGATCGACGCGTACGCAAAACAATACGACATCGCGGTGTGATGAGGAGTTTCGCTCGGTGGATTCTAGGTCGGAGTGAGAGTTCTGATGAAGAATCCCGCGCAATTGACCTGCCCCCTGTCGTGGTAACCGCCGCAATGTGAGTCAGGCGTATTGCTAACCAGCCCCGCGAATGTGGACCGGACCATCACACGGGGAATGCGCGAGCCTGTCCATGCTGAATATTCGCCGAGTGGACCACGACGCGTCGAGCACACATTGTTGGCGCGTGACCGTCCAGCGGCGGAAACAAATCTTTGTGCGCGACTTCAGCGATGGGCGACATGGAGGGCGGCAGCCCGCGTTTCAGGCCGCCAAATTGTGTCGAGACGCGCTCGTCACAGCGCATCCTCCCCTGAGCAAACCTGCCTATTGCGCCATTCGGAAAAGAACAACCGCTCAGGCATCTCCGGCCTGATGCGGGTGGATACGTGGCAAGTGCATAACGGGCGACGGGCGCGCCGCCTGTACTGGGAAGCGCAATGGCCGATTGGGAACGGCAAGGCTCGGCATCAGAAGTTTTCGATTACCAAGTACGGAGAAGAGGGAGCCAAGCGCAAGGCGCTTGCGGCGAGGCGTGCGGCGCTCCGAGCCCTCGCCACTGAGACCTTCCCCTCATTAAAGGCCTCTCTCTAGCCCTCGGGGCTAGAGAGCTGTCGCGAGGTGTACGGCCACACGCTTTTCATGAGAGTTGGTCCATGATCGCTTGAATCGTCAGCGGCGCATTACCCTCGGACCGATTGTTCACCAACACATAGGCCCGCCGTTTTCCCCCGATCGCCTGATTCACCAGATTAACCGTATCCCGTCGCATCTCAGGCAACGCTCCCACAATCTTCGTATACGGCTCCGCCCGTTTCTTCGCGGCTTCATAGGTCATCTTGAGCGGCGTCAACAAGCGCAGTACTGTAAACGGTGCCGTGAAACTGCCCATCCGCTGGTGCTGTTCCGCCAACGGTGGCATAGAGGACCAGTGGTTGTAGACATGCGCCACGCGGTGGGTCTCAAGAATCTTGTGGTACTCAGGCCCCAGAAGCCCTGCATTGCGAATCTCCACGGCGTAACGGAAGTCGCGCGGGAGCTGACTGAAGAAGCGATCGAGCCGCGAACAAAACTCCTCTGAGGACAGGCCGTGTCGCTGAAACTCGAAGAGCAAGGGGCCGGTATGGGGTTCGAACTTCGCGTCCCGGTAGGGTGTCAGTACGAGCTCGTTAAATAGCTTTGCATCGAGGAAGCGGGGATTTGGCTGGCCGGCTCTCGATCCGTATCGGAGCTGCTTCGCATAGCCCGGAATGGTGATCTCTTCCCAGACCTTGAAACACATCTCAAAGTCTTCGGGGATCTGATTCAGATAACGCCGAAGCTGATTTGCCGTCGGCGGTCGGTAGAATGTCGCGTCGTTGCCGACCGTTCTGAACAGGGGCTCGTTCTGGTACTGATACTGACAATACTCCCCCAGGCACTCACGGGCGAAGGTGCTTTTGGCGTATTGTCGCTGATAGATCTGGCCTTGCCAGCCTTCATAGGTCCAGGTCGAGGTGCCAAAGCGAACCAGTGGTGAGCATGTCATGGGGCCGGAGTGTACGACTACCCGATGACTTCCTCAATGGGCTCGATCGGCACCTCGACATCAGGACTGGCCAGGAGTCGGAGCGTGCTCACCGTGAGTGTGACCGTCGAGAATTGTTCTTCTACCAGACCCGTCAGGATATAGGCCTGGTTCGTCGCCAGCAGATGACAGGCCCGGCGATAGAGATCTGGAAATACCGTGGCATCGTAGAGGGCGGTCTGATCTTCCAAGGTCATGAACTCCATCGGCTCGCCTTTTTTAGTCGAGATGATCTTCTCTGTGACCAGCCAGCCACTCACAGTCACGACTTCCCCAACATGCTTCGCAAGATCCCTGGCCAGGATATGGGGGATGCGAGCGAGCACGTCGGCGAAGAGGTCTAGAGGATGGCAGCTCAGCGGAAAACCGAAGAGGGCCAGTTCGTGCGCGAGCTGCTGAGGACGCGCATACTCAGGCGGAATCGGCAGGTAGCCTGGCGGCTTGGTTGCCTGGGAGGCGAAGAGACGCCAGAGCAGCGCTGGTCGCGTGAGTTCTCCCGCAATCGCATCGAAACAGCCGGCTTTAATGAGCAGTGTGGCTTGAGCCATCTCTGGCTTCACGCGATTCAGGAAGTCGGAGAGCGAACGGTAAGGACCGTTCGTCTGTCGTTCAGTGAGTATCCGTGTGGCGAAGTCTTCCTCAAGCGACCTGATCTGCATCAGTCCGACGCGCACGGTGTTGCCTGATCCGCGGGAGGTCCACTCGCTCGCGTTGATGTCTGGCGAGAGGATCGTGAGCCCCATGCGCCGGCCCTCAGACAGATAGGCAAAGGTGGAATAGTACCCGCCTTGATTGCTCACCACGGCCGCGATGAACTCCGCTGGATAATGGGCTCGGAGGTACGCCGACTTGAAGCTGACCTGGGCGTAGCTGGCTGAATGGGGTTTACAGAAGCTATAGCCTGCGAAGCTCATGATCATGGCCCAGACCGTATCGATCACTGATCGGGAGAGTCCTCGCGTGGTGGCCCCCTCGTAGAACTGGTGTTGGTAATCTCTGAGTTGTCGTACCTTGTGTTTCTTGCTCAGGACCTTGCGCAGCTGATCGCCGTCTTCGATGGAGAATCCCCCGAGTGCCACCGCGACCTTCATCACATCTTCTTGATACACCATGATGCCGAGCGTCTCAGCCAGGACCTCATCGAGCAGGGGGTGGAGCGATCTGTAGCGCTGTCCGTGGGCACGACGCACAAACTCATCCGCGAAGACATTTGCGGCGGGACGGATGATCGAGGACACGATCACAAGGTACTCGAATACGTCCGCCCGAGCACGTCTGGCAGGCGGCATGCCGGCCCAGAGCTTTCGCAGCAACAGCCTGGTGGCAGGGGACTCGACATAAAAGCAGCCCATCGTATCTCCTCGCCGAATCAGCTCGTTCGTGGCGGGATCACTGATCGGGTCCCAGGTCGCATAGTCGATGACTCGACCCGTGTTCTGTGTAATTGCCGCGAGGGCATCACGGATCACCGCGAGAGACCGATTGCCAAGGAGATCGATCTTGACCAGGCCGGCCTCTTCGGCCTGATCTTTTTCCCACTGGATCACCGGCCAGCCGGAGGCGGAGATTTCGACCGGCACATAGCGACGAATTTCATCCGGCACCAGCACCACGCCGCCCGGGTGCAGACCCAGAGTGCGGAAGTGTCCCTGGAGCTGGACGGACCAGCAGAGGATCTCCGGCCAGGGGGTTCTGAGCTGGAGCGACTGACAGACCTGCGTGGCCCAGGTCTGCACCGTCATCCCAGGTCTCACGTCCACAAAGTCGGCTTGGCGGTGAATCAGGGTGAGGGCCTCGCCGATCTCTCCGGTAGGAATGCCGTACACCTTCGCGATCTCTCGCAGGGCCGCGCGCGTCGCCAAGGTGTTTTGGTTCGCCACCATCGCCGCCTGACGGTGGCCATAGTGGGCGAAGACCCATTCCAGAATCTTTGGCCGCTCATCCCATGGGAAGTCGATGTCAATGTCTGGGGGATCCTGACGGCCAGGATTGAGGAATCGTTCGAAGAGGAGACGGTGTCGAATGGGATCGACGTGGGTGATCCCCAGGCAGTACGACACGATGGAGGCCGCGGCTGAACCTCGGCCACATGTGCGAGGCGCTTGCCGGACAATCTCATCGACGACAAGAAAATATTCGGCGTAGCCTTTCTCTCGAATCACAGTGAGTTCCTTCTCAATCCGCTGTGTCACCACGCCGGACAGGTTGCCATAGCGCCAACAAGCACCCTCGTAGGTCTTCGTGCGGAGCGTCTCGAAGGCGGCGTCGGCCGAGAGCTGACGAAACGAAGGAAAGATCGTGTCTTTGAAGTCCCAATCAGTGCAGCACTGTTCCGCAACGCGACGAGTATTGGAGAGCGCCTCAGGGACATGTGGATAGTAGCGAGCGAGGACCGCTTCAGGCATGAGCCAGTGCGACGGGAAACAACATTGATCGGGTCGGAGTCGGGAGAGGGTCGTGTTCTCCGCAATCGCGCGCAACAGTCGGTGGGCGTGGTAGTCGGCAGGATGTAGGAACGAGGCTCGTGTCGTCGCCACGGGCGGCAGCCCGGATCGACGGCTGAAGGCCACGGCCTCCTGCAGGTCGGGCCCTGGAGTCAGTTCCACATAGAGGGCTTCCGTGGAATCCTGTCTCCACGCCGTGAGGGCGGGGAGATCATCCGAGAGGATCACCAGCCCGGCGCGATGTCGAGCCACCGTGTCGACGAAGTCGAAGGGCTCCTCACCATGCCGAGCAGACAGGATTCGGCAGAGATTCGCGTAGCCCGCAGGTGTTTGTGCCAGCAGCACCGCACGGTGCTTGTTATGAATGAGTTCCGCGCCGAGAATCGGCTTGAGCCCCGCCGCTCGCGCCACGTCGAGAAAGCGAATTGCACCATAGAGCCCGTTCGTATCGGTGAGGGCGAGCGTATCCTGGCCTTGTGCCCGTGCAGCCTGGCAGAGCGCCTCCAGCGTCGGGACACCGGACATCGGCGAGTAGGAAGAATGGGTGTGGAGGTGCACGAACGGGGAGGCCATTCACTGACTCCTCCCATACCGGATCGCCTGTTCACCAAATCGTGCATGGAGTCGGTCGAGCGCCACAGCAAGTTTCTTTGCTCGTTCCTTCTGTCGCTCCTCATCACATGGCCGTTCATCGAAGAGGGAGACTTGCTCTGCATAGGCAGTCAGGCCGGTCAGACTCACGGTCATCTGACGGAGGCGAACTCGACGACGAACGCACCGGTGAAAGAGGGTAGCGAGGCGAGGGGACAGGTCCACTTCCCAACAGGTCTCCGGTATCCGTTCCTGCTTCATGACGGTAACCTGATCGCTGTAGCGGATCGTGAGGGACAAACCTCCACAGACCCGTCGTTGACTGCGCAGCATGCGGCAGAGCCGTTGGAGGACATCACGGAGTTGTCCCATGAGGACCGAGTCATCCATCTGATCCGGCTCGAGGACCACGGTCTCTTCCAGGCTCGGCTGAATTGTGGGAGAGAGTACAGGGGCATGATCGATCCCCTGCGCCCATCGAGAGAGTTGACCGGCATAGTCGCCGATGGCGAGTTCGAGTGCCTCAAGCGGACTCTCTGCGACGTCCCCCAACGTGAGGAGGTTGAGATCGTCGAGCCGATCGAGCACCCTTCTCATACAGGGGCGATGGAGTCCAGGCAGAGTCCTGACCGAGAGCGGCGACAGAAAGGCGCCCTCGGACCCGTGCCGAACATCATAGAGTTCAGAGGGCTCGATCAAGGTCGCGGCGGTCTGCGCCACGAGTTTGTTACTGCCTACGCCGGCCACCCCATCGAGGCGATACCGCTCCAGGATGTCCTGCTGTACGTGCGCGGCCACATTACAGGCAGAGCCGAACAGCCGACCCGTCCCTGTCAGATCCATGAGGAAAGACCCTGGCTGCGAGGGTTCCCAGACGGGCGCATAGTGCGACACCACGCGCAGCAATGAACCCTCCGCCTGGCGGACGCGATTTGGATTCGGCGAGAGGACGTACAGTGACGGGCACAAGCGCCTGGCGTGCTCGAGCGGCATCCCTACAGACAGCCCGTCCTGCGCGGCTTCGCGGGAGACTTCACGGAGCAACGCACGGGCTGTGTTGAGTGGAGCAATGGCCAGCGGTCGAGTCCGGAGTGCCGAATCGTTCAGGCGAGCCAGGGCGACTTCAAATGAGGGGATGGCCAAGCAGACGATCTGACGATCCATGGTGCAGAGTCAGGCGGTTCGATGTGGCACCTATCTCCTGAGATGACGGATCACGCCCACCACGATGCCCTCGATGTGCAAGGTGTCGGTCTCGTGCACCACGATCGGCTTCATCGTGTCATTGGCCGGATGCAGTTCCACCGATCCTGCTTTCCGATGGTAGATTTTGATCGTGGCCTCGCCGTTGACCAAGGCAATGACCGTCTGGCCATTCCGCGCCGTACTCTGCTTCTGCACCACCACGACATCACCAGGGAGGATCCCATCATCGCGCATGGAGGTGCCTTTGACGCGCAAGGCGAAGGTATCGCCACGACCCAGCATACTCTTGGGCACTTCGACTCGTTCAGTCTGCGGAATGGGTTCGATCGGTTCACCAGCGGCGACGATCCCGGCCATCGCAATATGCGCGGTGGCGAGGTGTTGCAGGGCGACTTCAGCCATGCCAGGGATGCGACGGCTGCCGTCTTCATAACGAATGATCGAGCGGCGAGTGGTGCGCAACTGCTCAGCGAGCTGGTCTTGCGTGAGCTGGAGCAACTGACGGGTCTGGCGAAACTCAGTGGGGCGCATAGTGACCAATGGTCACATATGGCTAGTGAGCCTGTCAAGCACTGTGGGATGGCCGGCCATACCCCCTTCTGGCTATTGCGCCGTATTTCACCGCCCACCTACAATAAAAGAAATAGATCATCCTGCGAGGTCCTCGTGTCCTTCTCGATTCGTCCAGACCGTCGCTTTCCCGTGTGTTGCCCTGTGACCTATCACGCGGGGCTGCGTGAAGGTCGCGGAATGGTCTGGAACCTGTCAGCGAACGGGTGGCGTCTCTCCGGCGATGTGCCGCTCCGGGTCGGACAGACCTGTCCCTTGACCGTCAACGGGCCGAATCAACAAGACCTCTTCGTGGCTGCGGCGATCGTGCGCTGGGTTCGGGGCCAGGAGTATGGCCTGGAAACCTTGGCGGTTGAGAAGCACACGCATCGTCGGGTCGAGCACTGGGTCAGACGACTCGCACAGGAATCCGTTGAGAGCACGCCATGAGCGGCGACCGTCCAAAGCGTGAGAGCATGTCTCTCGAAGAAGCGACCGTCTCCAACATGTGGGAGATCGCCGCCATTGTGGACGTGTTGGAGCGGAAGGGCCTGTGCAAGAAGGAAGACCTCTATGACATCATCGCCGAATTCCGTCGCAAGAATCCCCGTGCCCGCATTCCTGAGACTGTTTTTCCTGAACCTGACCTGCTCACCGAGACCGAGAACAACATCATCGACGACATCCTCGCACTGCTGAACAAGAACGGTCTCACGCCGCAGGAGTCTTTGAATTTGCTGGAGCGGTTGGGGCGGATGATTGAGATGGGGCAGCGGGTGGCGAAGGGGACGACGCACTAGCAAGGAGGTCGTTACGGAATTATTGCAGATCAGTTGAAAGCCCGCTTCCTAGTTTCACAGGTGTATCGTTTCGTTCTCCTATTGAATCGTTTCTGATTCACCCCTTCCGATCCCAAAGATCTTCCTCATTCACAATGTCGCGAATTTGTGAGTCCTGCTGAGCAAGATTCTCTTGGCATGACAGTTGCTGATCTACTCGGACATCATAGAGAGAACGGTACCCCTGTTGTCCTAATAGGAACATCACATACTCTAGAGAGAACCATCGGTGGGCGAGGCGGAAGGAGGGTGCTAACGCGTCTGTGTTTTCCATCTAGATCGACAGGCCACATACGGGCCTGACACACAAAAAGGAGGGCGATTATGAGTGACTTTGTGGTTCGTATCGATACGGCAAAACTGAATGAAAAGCAGGCTGCCGCACTTGCGGGGGCGATACAAGTGGCGGTGATGTCCGAGCTGGGGAAACTGGACCTTGCGCCTGGGGCACATGGGGCAGAGAAAGCACTCGGTTCCGGCGTTGGCTCCATCCTCTTCCATCCGGAATGGCGCGGTTATTGGTTGCGCGATCTCAAGAGCCTACAGGACCTGAAGCAGTCGGTGTTAACGGTGCAGGCGCGCTGAATGTAGGTATCTCATGAGCAATCTATGCCCCAGTTCGCGCTGTCAGGAAGGAGCGATTCTGCTCGGCATTGTTCTGTCCAACGGCAGTGTGGCCTTCGCGAAAGACCGCATTGTCGTTGACGGAGCTTTTGTCCAGAACGCAACCACGGAGGGCAGCCGCCCGCCGGAAAGCCGCTTCCGCTTTAGCAGCCCGTGTGTGAATGGAAGGTGTGACCAATGGACCGGTTCGCGGTGCGGAGTTATCGGTTCGGTATTGGAGGACGCGCGTGCACAGAGCTATCAGCCCCAAGTCGATACACCTCTGCCGCAGTGTTCCATCCGAGACAGCTGTCGATGGTTCGATCAAACGGGTGCGGAGGCCTGTGCCGTGTGTGACATCGTTGTCACAGAGACGCGAGATTCCCGGACGTAAGGATTATCGCCATCAACCCATGCAAGCTACTGCACGGCCCGTGGAGTGTTGAGCATCCACGTTCAGTAGACAGTATGTATAATGAGGCCCTCGACTCCGCGCACACACACAGAGAGAGGTGAGTGATGTCGACGATCAACACAATTACGTGCCACGCCCGCGCCTTTGTCATAGGTACGCTCCCTGTCCTGATGTTTCTGTCCGGCTGCGATACCATCAACGTGATCAACGGCAGCGGCCAACCTGTCGGCGTGATGGTCGATGGACAGGACTCTGGCGGTCAGATCAACGATCGCACGGTCATTTCGGCCGCGTCGGCGATCGGCGTCGGTGGGCTCAGTGCCTCGCCGCAAACGAATGAAGTAACCGGCTTCACCAATGACCGTCCGCCTACATATCTGAGTACGCCCTGGACGGGCGGGACCGATGCATTTAATTTGAATTTTCGTCCGGTGATCGGTATTCCGGTGACCGTGTGGATTGTCAAAGGCCCGTTCGCCACGCAACGGCAGCATGCGATCGAAGCCTGTATTCGCACCTCGGCGATTTGGCACAACGAACGCATGGGTGTCATTTTCACGCCGTTTACTATTATCGATGCCACGGGCGATCCGGAGGCGCCCTCCCATTACGCGTTCCCGAACGGCGATGCCGGCGATGTGGTGTGGAAGCCGTTGCGCGACGACATCGGGTTCGTGGCAGGTCAGCTGAACATTTACTGGGTGGATACGGTGAACGGCGGGACGGGCAGCGGCTGGTCGAATTTCGGCGCCCAGATTGCGATGGGCAAGAATTCCGGCGACGAACTGCTCTCCCACGAAATCGGGCACGCGTTCAGCCTGACCCATGTCGATGCCGACGGCAACTTCAACACCGAGAACATCATGCACAGCGCCAGCAACACCCGCCAGTACGCGACCGAAGGGCAGCTGTTCCGGGCCCATCTGAACCCCACCTCGATTCTGGACGCGGTGTACCACGCCCGCCCGGGCGAGCTGACCCGCACCTGCAGTTACTCCAACATCGCTACGTTCCCCTGTCCGGCTATTCAGAAACGGTTGTGGGCCGACGGTGGGTTCCCACCCAATTGAGAGGGGTATCATGACACGACTATTCACTATTGCGCTGGTGCTCCTGGTGTCATCTTGGGCCGGTGCTGAAACCCTGTCGGAGCGGCCGGCGTTCGCCAAGTTGAAGCCTGAGGCGCAAGTGCTGGTTCAGACCTGGCTCAACAAGAACTGCGGGGCCGCAGAACAACGGGTCTTCGAGAACCAGCTGCTCGAGGTCGGCAGCGTAGTCGAACCGGTATTCTGGGAGGCCTTCCGCTTAGGGCCGACCGAGCAAGAAGTGAAAACTCTCAGCGCAGCGGTTGCCAAGCGGTATGCTGAGCGCCAGAGCTGGCTTCGGCAATTTGGTGACGCGCAAATGGGCAAAGAAGAAACAGCGCGGCAACTGGCGATCACGGACAAACAATATGCGGACCGCGAAATCGCGCAATACACCGAGCGCTACAAGACGACGGCGTTGGCTGGATTGGGACTGATTGGTACGCAGCAATCCGAAGCCGAGCTGACGCGCCTGGCCAACGATGGCACACACCCGGCGCAAACCTCGGCCCAAGAGGCGTTGAAAGGAATGGGTCGTCCACGCGATCGCTGATCTTGGTCTGAGCAAAAACGGAGTGTGGCTGTGACTGCCTCACCATCGCATCAACTCGAACTACCAGCTACGCCACGCATTGTTGGTAGTGGGTTATGCAAACACGAGAGCGCTCACAGAACTACGGTCTCGGAAGCCGATTTGCAGTGCGTGGTTGGCCTGTTCCTTCTTCAGCTTCTTCGCTCACGAAGCCCCACCATACAGCGTGAGTCGTTCGGCGGTTGCACGTTGAGGATGGACCAAGGCAGCCTCGAAAAAGTAGAATCTCCCTGTTGCTTCATCATCCCAACTCAAGCATGCTGACGCGCGTACTGCTCACAGGTTTCGCCCTCCTTCTTTTTGCCTCTGCTCTTTCGCTGACTTCTCCGGGCCCGTCGTTTCCGTCCTCGACGGCGACACCATCGAGGTCCTGCACAATCGTCAGCCTGAACGCATCCGTTTGAGCGGCATCGACTGTCCTGAGTAAGGCCAAGCCTTCGGCAAGAAGGCCAAGGACCGGAACGTACAATGGCATGACATCATCACCCTAAGTTTTACAGACTAGTACAAGTCGCCGATACAGAATGCGCGTGACGGATCCAAGCCGCTTATGGGACCACAATGTAGACTGCGTGGAGATCCCGTCTAAAACGCAGCGTTTTCGTCGTCTCCTGAACGTGTTGAATGCATAAGAACTGGCTCTGAAAAGCCCATTCGTAGCGAGAGCCTATTCTCAGTGGGGGTCGAGGCGGTAATTTCCTGCCAGCATTTTCCAGTTCGCAGACAATCCGTAATTGCTCCGTGAAGTCTTCTTTTCCGACAAGCTCATCCGCTAGCACGGCTGTTATCTCTCGCCACCAGTCCCTCCTGGGAGCACCTGCTTTCATCACTTCGCGGAGGAAAAAATCGTCCCGTTCCTCTTGAATGATTTCAAACTGATTGTGCGTTATAGCCGTGGCCTGAGATAACGCAGCACGAACATGGTCTTCCGATAATAACTCTGGATGTACGTGCAGAGGGACAAGCCAATTGTCGAGAATGGTTGGCTGGCCAAAGTAGAAGGCCAGAATCGCTTCTACCGCTGCCTCAAGGGTGGCACACTCACAGTCGAAGTCGTCAGGACCAGGACCCGGTATCATCTTCCAATGTCTAAACATCCAAGGGCATTCATTTGCGCAATCGTCCGTGGCCCTAGGTGATTTGAGAGACTTTAGTGATAAACTGTCAGGAAACGGAATATGATCTTGATGTCGGGAAATCGTATTACTGCTCAAGGTCGAGTTCCACGACTTCACATATAAGCCTGCATGCCTCAGCCGCTGAATCGCATTGCTTCGGCGGTTCAATTCATCCTGTATCACAGAACTAGTATACCTCGATTGTGTTAGTTCTTTGATTCCTGTGGCTCGTTGTTCTGCTTCTGCCGTAAGAGTTCGTCCACCGTGTTCACAATGCGATTTCTGGTTGCTTCATCTTCAATACAAGACACGGCTTCTCTGATCCCCACGAAATCCCCTTTTAACGCCAGACAAGATGGGATCATCAGAAGCGAGAACTCTCCATCATCACCCATCGTGGTTGCGATCTCCATTGCGCCGCGAACATCCCCCGCCCGGCTAATATCGAGCGGGAGGTGGTGGTACGACATACAGCGCAATAATGAGTGATCCGGACATGCGACGATCGTGTCCTTGATACCCTGCACATCCTTGCGATCCGATTGGATGCCTAGAATCGCGAACCAGGCCTCCCGCTGATACCGTGGGTCAACCATCTCGCTGATGGTCTGCCGTGCCCCGATGACATCCCCCGCTACAGCTTGTTCGATTACACGGTTCCTGAGGTTTTCATCGACGAGTGAGGGATTCTGCATGGTTAGAGCCTACTCTTTTTTCATCTCTCGTCAACTATCGCGCATCGTTTCTACCGTTGCCGATGGGTTGACCGTTCCATGTCAAGTATTTGTCCGCACACTTGACAGTTATTGGACCATTCATCCGAAACAGATGCCCAAAGGGCATTCGTCGGTGTCCGAAATTATGAGATCACCACGCAGAAACACCCTGGTAGGAGCGTGGTGTATTCAGGTCTCATCTACGAAAGAGCGGTGAGGCCACCAGAGCACACACTTCAGGAGAAACTACTTCAGAGGGCGATGACCCACGCCAGCGGTATGGGTGTCGATTGCGTGTGTGAGACTTATCCGAACAGGGTGCTGAGCGCTTGCCGAAGCGCGGCTTGATCGGGCGAGGTCAGTCGTCCCAGTTTCTTGAGCACGAGGGCAGGGTCGATGGTCGTGAGGACCGGTGTGAGGACGGACGGCTTGAGCCATCCCGTACCCTGCCAGCCTTGGACCTGGACCTCACCCACGGGCAGCGTGGAGGGTGACTAACTGGTGACTGCCATGATGAGGAGATCTGGACGTGCTTGATGGTACGCCGCATGACTGACCACGACGGCAGGATGGCGTTTGATCGCTGACTGATTGGTGAAAGGAAAGGGGACTCAGACGAGATCACCGAACTCATCACCGGTCATAGTCGGTGTCAGCGGGGTTATCCCAGATTCGCGTGAACGCGCCGGTCGCGAGTTGCCCAGCGGCCGGTGTCAGGCCGCGTTCGTCGGTCTGGCGGTGTGCCAGAAAATCCACGAAGTCTTCGACTTCAGCCAGCCGTTCCGGGGGGAGGTGCCGAAGTTGCTCCAGAGTGGTCTGCT
>JBBRRN010000045.1:0-13551 GCA_038200685.1 Nitrospirales bacterium | reverse complement strand
GAAGGTGGCGTAATCCTGGTGTCCGCTATTTCTGACCCGCTTCACAATGGCCCGATCTTTGGCATCCATATTTTTCTCGTGAGCTGCTAGAGAGATCGCATGATTGAGTTACTGTCCGATCCGCAAATATGGATCGCGTTACTGACACTTACCGCCCTTGAGCTTGTGCTCGGAGTCGACAATCTCATTTTCATTTCGATCCTCGTCGACAAACTCCCGAAGGAGCGCCGCGACTTCGCGCGAAGGATTGGCCTGTTCTTTGCTATGTTCTTGCGCATCGGGCTCCTATTCCTTCTTTCTTGGATTGTTGGGCTTACCGAGCCTCTCTTCGCTCTATTCGGGCAGGAAATTTCCGGTCGTGACCTCATCTTGATCGGCGGCGGTCTCTTTCTGCTCTGGAAGAGCACCAAGGAGATTCATCAGTTACTGGAAGGCGAAAAGGGCGAAGCGTCGACGGCAGTCCCCGCTACGTTCTCAGCCGTGATTCTTCAGATCACGATCATTGACATGGTCTTTTCTTTTGACTCAATCATCACCGCCGTGGGTATGGTCGACCACGTGGGGGTCATGATTGCAGCCGTCGTCCTGTCGGTGTTGCTGATGATGGTCTTTGCCGGTGGGATCGGACGTATCGTTTCAGACCATCCGACGATTAAGATGTTGGCCCTCGCGTTCTTGTTGGTCATCGGCGTTGTGTTGATCACCGACGGATTTGATCACCATATCCCAAAAGGGTATGTATACTTCGCGATGGCGTTCTCGGTCATTGTCGAATTGCTGAACATTCGAATGAGGAAGCGCGCGGCTCAACCGGCCGAGTTGCACGAGCGCTATACACGGGAACCCAAAAAGGCCACGGAACCATCGAGTCGCTCACACGTCGAGGTCCCCAAATGACTCCTCCACGCAACATCATCCGGGTAGACCACGAGGCAAGCCACACCCATGCGTGGCGAGTGACGTTGCAACGACACAACGATATCGTTGCGAAGACGTTCTCCGATTCAATCTATGGCGGGAAACGCAAAGCTTTGAAGATCGCTGTGGCCTATCGAGACGAACGTCTACGTCAATACTCGCATTACGCCCATGCCATCTGGGTCCGCACCCGACTGCGTCGGAACAATACGTCGGGCATTCCGGGCGTGGGCAGATATGAGGAACGTATCAATCCACATACTGGCTCCACCCGTGTATTTTGGTTGACCTCCTGGGTCAATGAGCAAGGCGACAGTCGTAAGCGCAGGTTTATGGTTTCTCACTATGGAGAGCGTCAGGCCAAGCGTCTTGCCGTCGCAGAGCGTGCGCGTCAGCTGAGCCGAGTCTGTGCCAGCAAGAGTGCCAGTCTATAGTGCCCAGCAGGCGGTCAATAGGAATCATCCCACACAGGGCGGGAGAATTCCTCGTTCGTAACTCATGAGCGCTCCTGCTGCGATCGCTTGACTGTGCGTGTCCGCACACGGATAGAGAAAAAGGAAAGAATTGAAATAATCGTTTCGTTTCTGGTGCGCAGATTGACGGGCACACATGTCACCGTCGCATCAGACTCCCCAAGGCCTCTTGCCCTCCGCAACATCCCGCCTAAATTTTAAACACCAGTACTGTATTCGATCGGAACTAGGGAATCTCCTCGTTTGCAAGCGAGGTAGCGCGCCTCTGTGAATGTATGGCCGTCATCTCCGTTCATCTCTTTATTGCCGGGCTAGAAATTTCCTGAACCTGCTGAATCGGATTTGATTCACCTCATGAATCTCTTTCGATACAGGCGTTTGGGCTCAGGAGATGTGAATGATAGATACATTCTTACTCAGCAATACGTACAACGCTGAAATTGTAGGAGATTGAGGATGCCTCCGATGTTTCGACACTCCTGTCCTATGCTGGCATCTAGCTTGCTTGTGACGAACAAGGACTCACACAAGAGAGCCTGGGAGTGAGCGAGTCCTTCCAGACTCAGATGCAGCCCACGCAGGTCGGGTCGATCAAGGAAAGGAGGTGGTGGAGTACAGATCCGCGTACGATGCTGTGATACACCGTGGGACAGGCCGTAGCCAGTTAAATGCCAAAGGGGCACAGACCTTTAGCACTACATCCGGGGGCGTATTCGACGGACAGAAGGGCAGAACTCCGCATCGCACGCGTATCAGTCTCATCATTGTTAGGCCATGTCATTATCTGGTGGTGTTTTAATATGGCCTAATGAAGCACGATTCACGTCACTACATTTCTGAAGTCACCTATGAAAGGAGTAATCATGGATAAAACTCAATTAACCAGTAAATATTTATCTCAACGGCTGTCCAAGCGGCTGGCGAATTTCAAGCTCAAGGATGATGTCATAACCAAACTTGCAGACCGTGTCCTAATTGATGGCTGGGAAATCAAGAAGTTCGATGTCTGCATTTATGGCATCTGCATTGATTATTTCACGGATAGAATTCCCAGGCTAGATGGAATTTTTTCCAGGATTGATGTCGCACGGTTAGAGGTATTTCCCTATGGTATTATTGATTTTGATCGCTTCCATGTTCGTGTCAGTTATGCTGTCGATGGACTTGAAGGGCTCGGCAGAAGTGATGGCCTGGGTCGCTGATGTTGGAAACGTCGACATACACAGAAATGCGATCAGGCTTTTTGCCGGATCGCATTGTACATCTGCATCCGACCCGGCTGTGCAACCTCGCCTGTTTGCATTGTTATTCAGAGTCGAGACCGCAGCAAAAAACTTCGATAGATTTGAATTCGTTACAGTGCGCGCTGCCGTTGCTAAAGGCTGAAGGCTATAATTTGATCAGCATTTCTGGCGGTGAACCATTAATGTACGCCCCCTTGCTGCCTTTGGTTGACCAGGCGCACGCGAACGGCTTTCGAGTTACGGCGATCACCAATGGCTTGTTCACAGCCAAGCGGATGGGTGATGTGGCGTCTCGACTCGACGGTATTGCGATCAGCTTTGATGGACCTGCCGCGACCCACAACCGCCTACGTGGGCGAGGCGATGCTTTTGAACGCGCCAGTGCCGCCCTTGCGTGTCTGGCTGACAATGGGCGGCCTGTCGTGGCAGCCATATCGCTGACTCGTGAGGCGCTCCCTGACCTGCCCGACCTTGCTGACCATTTGGTGGGCTTGGGAGCGAAGGCACTACAGGTACGACCTGTGGCACTGGCCGGACGGGCCCAAACCATGGCAGAGACGTCCTTCTTCGCTCCGGCGGATCAAGCACGGCTACACTTGGTTATCTTGGCCCTACAAGAGGAGCTGGGAGACCAAGTCCAGGTGCACTGCGATTTGGCTCCCGCGCGGAGCCTCTGGCAACAACGCGACGCCTATGCAGCATTACTGGCGACCTGTGTTCAACAGGACACAGCCGATTCAACAGACCGACTGCTGGCCGACTTGGTCAATCCTTTGGTAATCACCGAGACCGGCACCCTCAAGCCAATCGCATATGATTTTAACCCGAGTTTTAATGTTGCATCAATCGGAACGCTGTTACGCGAACAATTGGCATACTACAAGCAGCACAATGTGCTGGACCTCAAGATGCTTATCGGCGATGCACTCGCCCAGCTACAAGGCAATAATGGACTGGTCGATTGGTTTGACTATTGCACTCGTCTGAGTGAAGAAACCTCGGGTTGGGAGAATAAGAATGAATTGAGGTGCGAAACCAAGAGTTGGAGATCGGAGTCAGCCGGGTAGTCTGGCAAGCTTAGCGACATGCGGGCATAAAAGAAGGTTGACGAAGCCCGGCGACTCACCCCTGAACAGCGGCCGCATGTCGCGCTTGAGTCTGCTGCTGCTGCCGCCGCGCTTCGCCTCGCCGGTTCCAAGAAAAGGTAGCGCAAACTCCCTGGGCTCAAGATTCTAGCGCGCCACCCCTATCTTCCATTCACCTCTTCTCTCCTTTACTATACGCTTCAGAGTTCCTTCCTATTGAGGCGTATTTTCATGCGGGCAAAGACGAGTTTTTCCTGCCAGGCTTGCGGGCACCAGTCGCCACGATGGCTGGGCCGCTGTCCGGATTGTAGCGGTTGGAATACCATGAAAGAGGAACGGCAGGCGCCGACCGGCAAGGGGCGGCCTGCTACGATGAAGATGGCGCAGGCCAAGGCCACGCCGATTGCTGAGATCGAAGTGGTCGGTGAAGACCGGCGTCTGACGCAGATCGGTGAGTTCGACCGGGTGTTGGGTGGGGGAGTCATTCCCGGCTCAGTGGTCCTAATCGGTGGTGACCCTGGGATTGGGAAGACCACCCTGTTGCTCCAGGCGCTCCCACGCCTGTCTTCCAAGAAAGAACCTGTGCTGTATGTTTCCGGGGAGGAATCCCCAAGGCAGATCAAGATGCGGGGGCAGCGGCTCGGCATCGAGCATCCGAATCTCTTAATCCTGGCGGAAACCTCTCTTGAACAAATTCTCAAGGCGGCGCAGGAAATACAACCGGCTGCGATGGTCGTCGATTCGATTCAAACGGTCTATACGGAACAGATTACTTCCGCGCCAGGGAGTATCAGTCAGGTGCAGGAAGTGGCAGGCCAATTGATGTGGTACGCGAAGCGCAGCAGCGTACCGGTTTTCATCATTGGCCATGTCACCAAAGAAGGCGCGATCGCTGGTCCTCGATTGTTGGAACATATCGTCGACACGGTGCTCTATTTTGAAGGAGACAAGGGCCACAGCTTTCGTATCCTCCGCGCGGTGAAGAATCGCTTTGGTTCAACCAACGAGATCGGCGTGTTTGAAATGAAAGATTCCGGGCTGGAGGAAGTGAGTAATCCCTCCGAGTTGTTTTTGGCGGAACGATCCCAGCGCACGACGGGATCGGTGGTGGTCTCCAGCCTCGAAGGATCGCGGCCGATTCTGGTCGAACTCCAAGCGTTGGTGTCGTCCACAAGTTACGCGATGCCAAAACGAATGGCGAACGGCGTGGAGCAGAATCGAGTTTCGCTCCTGCTCGCGGTCATGGAAAAGCGGCTGGGGATGCATCTGTCCGGACAGGATGTCTACGTGAATGTCGTCGGCGGGATGCATATCGACGAGCCTGCTATCGATTTGGGCATTGTGGCGGCGGTCACTTCGAGTTTGCGTGAAGTGCCGATCGAGCCGGGATTGTTGGTGTTGGGTGAAGTGGGGCTCGGCGGTGAAGTGCGCGCAATCAGTCAGGCGGAGATGAGGATTCGGGAAGCAGCAAAGATGGGATTCACACGCTGTCTGTTACCGGAACGGAACTTGGCCAAGCTCGATCCCATCGATGGAATTGACTTGATCGGCATTAAGGAAGTGGGAGAGGCGTTAGATGTGGTGTTGGCTTAGAAAAGCGGCAGGTAGACGAGCCTCTGTGCTCGCGCAACGCGCGGTCGCGGAGTCCCCTCGTTGGACGCGCGCCGTAGAGGCTTATCCATCTGTCGCTTCGCCGGTGGTGGACGAGGGGAGAAGAGGGGAAGCTAGGAGTAAAAAGTTAAAAGGAAAAAGTGAAGGCGTCAGCCTGTTGGCCTTTAGCCTTTTTGCTTTAGCATTAGTTACGTTATCCGGTTGTACGCTGTTTGCCCCGCGCGAGGAGGTTCAGCTTAAGCAGGCGACGGTGGAGGAGCTGACGGCTTTGCTGAGTGAGCGGGAGGCGGCGATTCAGACGATGAAAGGTCTTTTCAGCGCGAAGGTGCGAGGTGGGATCATTCCTATCGCGTCACGGGTGGAGGGATCGTTGTACTATCGCCGTCCGAACGCCATGCGTCTGCGCGGGTTCACTCCGGTCGGCGCCGAACTTTTTGAATTTGTGCAGGCAAACGACCAGTTCAGGTTGCGACTCCCGACGATGGGTCGCGTCCTGTCCGGCAATCCTTCCGACATGAGCGAGATGGGAAAGCTCGCACGGCCGTTTCAATTGAGTGTGTGGGCGATGGGTGGTGTGTTGGGCACCGGCATGATTACACAAGATGAGACGGTTGCCCTCGTGGAAGAGGGAGACCGCTACCGACTGGATGTCTTCGGCCCGTCTCCAGACGGGACTCCACGTGTGCATCGGCAGCTGTGGTTCGAGCGGCAGGCATTACATGTCGTTCGGGAAGACCGGCTCACAGAGTCCGGTACCATGGAAGCGACGATTCAGTACGAGGACTTCCGCACCATCGGTGAGCCGAAGGCCGCGTCAAGCGATGGCGATAGGCCACTGCAGCGACCGTTTAAGATCTTCTTGGAAGACGGAAGGGGACAGGGGAGCGTGCAGGTCACGTTTCACGAGATGACTCCGAATCTGCCGCTGACTGCCACCGACCTCGCACAGGCCTCGCTCCAATGAAAATATTGGCAGTCGACACGGCAACCTCATGGCAGAGTGTGGCGATCCTTGATGATTCGCGTGTGCTTGCCCGCCATGATCAGGAGGCGTCTGGATCGCATGCGAAGTTGTTGCTGCCGACGATTGATCGATTGTGTCGCGAGACGGGCCTGACTATCCGGCAGTTGGATGGCCTCGTGGTGTCGATCGGTCCCGGCTCTTTCACGGGACTTCGAGTCGGACTAGCCACGCTGCTGGGGTTTCGTACGATTAGCCGGCTTCCCTTGGCGGTCGTGCCGACATTGGAGGGTATGGCCTGGAATCTCAGAGGAACCTCGACGCTCCTCTGTCCCACTCTCAACAGCCGGCGCGGGGAACTCTATTGGGCACTGTTTCGATGGACCAGCGATGATCGCTTGGAGCGAGTGCTGTCGGAACAGGTGGGCACACCAAATACGCTAGGGAGCGGCCTCAGCGAATCAGTCCTCATATTCGGCGAAGGTTGGACAGTCGAAGAGTCAGCCATCCGAGCGTCGATTTCTTCATCCATCACAGTGACCGAAGCGCCTGAGTCTTCTATGAAACCTTCTGCGGTCTCGATCGGGCAGATAGGGCTTGAGCGGCTCCGGCGAGGTGAGTACGCAGGAGTCGGCATCAGTCCGCTGTATGTGCAGCGCACCGCAGCAGAACTGAAGTATGAGGAGTCGGGGGGTATTTCGCCTGTGGTGCTGCGTCAGGAACGGGTCGCACGGAAAGTGAGGGCACGCCAGGATGCTCAAAAAGGCCGTCGTTCGTAACGCGTGAGACGCGAATGGTGAAACGTGAAATGTAAAAGGTTTCGAATGAAGAGCATTCGGTAATCCTACGTTTCACCTTTCACCTTTCACGGCTCTTGAGATCGACTTGTTCAGCATCCTGCCAGCGGGGGAATAGCAATGGGCGAATGGATCATAGAGCCGGCGACTGTTGAGGATCTGCCGGACATTGTCCATATCGAAGAAGCTTGCTTCTCAACCCCCTGGACGCGCAAAATGTTGGCAGCGGAATTGAGCGGCAATCCCTTCGCCCATTTTCTCTTGGCCAAGGGGGGGCCGTCGGGTAAAAGTGGTTTTGTCTCGATTGTCGGGTATCTCTGTTTCTGGGTCGTCTTCGAGGAAGTACGACTGATGAACCTGGCGGTTATCGAGTCGATTCGGCGCAAGGGGGTCGCCAGGGCGTTGGTGATGCAGGCTCTGGAGATGGGACTGTCCAAAGCAGCGAGGTGTGCGGTGCTCGAAGTGCGGGCTTCAAACCACGCTGCCCATGCCCTCTATCGAAATCTTGGATTTCGCGACGTGACGGTCCGTCCAACGTATTATACAAACCCCATAGAAGATGCATTGCTGATGGAGCTGGACCCGATCGCGGCGGAGTCCGGTCTCTTGACACAAGACGGTCATCGCGAGGGAGGCCCAATCACGTCACGGCAGTAATCTCATCACCAGGAGGTGCGACATGCTGACAGACAGTATGGTTGCGGAACAACTGCGCCAATCCAGCCACGAATTCCGTGTACTGGAGGACGCGCATCACCGTCTGGACTTGGAATTGATTCAATTGCAGAAACGCCATGTGCTGACTACGGCTGCAGAGCTATCCATCAAAGATTTGCACAAAGAGAAGTTGGCGAAGAAAGACAAGATGGCAGAGCTGATTCGTGTCTGGCGAAACCACGAGCTGCAGGCTGCTCCACAGTGAAGGCCATCGTTGTGGGGCCGGCATCATTCTGCATCCGGAATTGGAGTCATGGTACAGGTTCTCAATCCTCTGGCCGCACATATTCAGACCATCAAGAGGCGTCTGATCATCATCGGGGCCACGATTGTGGTGGCCCTGATGGTGTGTTTTACATTTTCCGGCGAGATGGTGGCCTGGTTGAATCGTCCGTTTCCCAACCAGCTGGTATTCTACGGACCGACAGAAGCGTTGTTCGCCTCGATCAAAGTGTCATTACTTGCGGCGATCCTGGCCAGTCTACCGGTTATTTTCTATCAGTGTTGGAAGTGTATTGAGCCGGCGCTGCTTCCTAAAGAACAACGCTGGGGCATTCCGCTGTTTGCGCTGGCAGGGGCACTCTTCGCCTCCGGATTGGTGTTTTGCAATTTCGTCATTCTCCCGCTGGTCATCAACTTCTTCGTCAGCTTCGGTATGGATCACGATGTCACTCCGGAGCTGAGTGTCGGTACCTATATCGACTTCAACGTCAAATTTCTTCTGATATTCGGCTGCGCGTTTGAACTGCCGCTGGCTCTCACCATCTTGGCGCGGGTTGGAGTGGTTTCTGCTCAGCTATTAGCCAAGTATCGGAAACACGCGATTCTGGCCGCTTTGATCCTGTCGGCCATCGTCACGCCGGATGCCACTCTCTTTACTATGCTCTTGATGGCTGTGCCCTTGGTGGTGTTGTATGAAATCGGCATTCTTGGCGCACGCATCTTTGGACGAGGAGGTTCGACAGAAGTCATCTTGCCGCTCGATCCGGATGTGCCGATAGGGCCGGCCGGGCACCGTGTCCGATAGCAGAATGCTGAAAAAGGGGCGGGGTAGCAGGGGCGATCCCCGTGCTCGCAGAACGCGCACGATGAAACTGTGCTCGTCCGATGCGCGCAGTGGGATCATCCCAGCCACCCCTTAAAAAGCGATGCTCGCTGCGGCCTTGCTGGACGACCTTTTTGAGCATTCTGCGGGAGTCTATTCTTGTTCTAAACGTGTGGCCACTGAAGTTCACTGTGCCGAAATGGTTTTCACAGTCGGTAACGGGGCAGGGGATAGATGAAGATTCGGGCTCTGAATATATCTACAGCGCTTGCACTGAGTATTATTATATGGGGCACAGGTGGGATCGTGTGGGCCGCCACGCAGGCGCCCTCGCCGGTTCCGCCAGCTCTACCGCAAACCCCTGGTCATGGGGCCGGTCCGCCTCAATATGGTTCCTTCGGCCAGCAGGCCACGAGCATTCAGGCACTCACATCTGTCGGGAACGACCTTGTCTATGCCGGATCGTTTGGTCTCGGTCTCTTTCGGAGTGAGGATCGTGGCGTCAACTGGACGAAATCTGGTCAGGGCGTGACTGATCCCTTTATTCTGACGCTGACGACGGGGAAAGATGGCGCCATCTATGCTGGAACGTTCCGTGGCGGAGTGTTTCGTTCGCGTGATCAAGGGAAGAGCTGGCAGGCGATCAATAACGGACTCAAGCATTTAGAAATTAAAGCGCTCCTTGCCGTCAATCATGGGGTGTATGCAGGCACAAGTGACGGAGTGTATCGGCTCGCTGCTGACCGCTGGTCCGCCGTCACCACCGGTCTGGACGACATCCTGGTTCATGCCTTGGCCATCTCGGCAGACGGGACGTTGTTTGCCGGCACCTCGGGGAAAGGGGTCTTACGATTTAAGGCTCAATCGACCGGTTGGGTGCGTGAGCGGCAAGGACTCAAAGATCACGAAGGGATGACGGAGAACTTTATTCGCGTCTTGACGATTGATTCAGATGGTGGCATCTATGCCGGCACATTTGACGGAGGTGTTTTTTGGAGTACCGATGGGGGCGTCACTTGGCGGCCCATCAGCCGGGCACTCCCGAACGATTCGATTCGCGGGATTGTGTCCAATAACCGGGGGCTTTTCGTGGCGACAGGGCACGGTATATTCAAAACGGACGACAAGGGCCGCCAGTGGGTACCGCTCAATAAGGGCTTGACGAGTATGGCCATCCAGGTACTCATCGAGTCTGGCGCGGGTGTATTCTTTGTCGGTACGAGCGACGGGGCGTTCCGAAGCGACGACGATGGACGAACGTGGAATCCAATCAACCAGGGTCTTGAGGGAGGGGAGGCTCCGGCGCCCTTCCATTTTCGCTAACCAAGAAAGGGTAGGGACGATGTCAGAGCCGACAGAACACACACGAGCCACCATTTCCGTCAGCAGTAAGGGGACGCAGTTGGGCGAGATTGTCTTGCGGTTTTATCATGATGTGGCGCCGGGACACGTGAAGAACTTTACCACGTTAGCCCGGGAAGGTTTCTATAACGGCACGACGTTTCACCGGGTCATTCCCGGTTTCATGGTCCAGGGCGGCGATCCCAACAGCAAGAACTCTGACCGTGCGTCGCACGGGATGGGCGGACCTGGACATCGAGTGAAGGCGGAGTTCAACAGTAAGCCGCACAAGCGTGGAGTGCTCTCCATGGCTCGCTCGAACGATCCGGACAGCGCCGGCTCGCAATTTTTCATCTGCGTCGCAGACGCGAACTTCCTCGATTGGCAGTATACGGCATTCGGTGAAGTGGTGAGCGGGTTGGACGTGGCAGACAAGGTGATCACTATGAAGCGGGATGGCCGAGACAATCCACTTGAACGAGTCGAGATGACGGTCACGATCACCGAATAACGTGAAAGGTAAAACGTAAAAGGTGAGAGAAGAGAGAGGCATTATCCGGATCGTCGTTTCACGTTTCACGTTTCACGTTTTACGAGGCACATTCTTGTGTGTGCTGCTTGTCGGCTGCGCCATTCCTCTGATGCCCTATCGTTCGGTGTATGAAGATCCGGTCAATTATGTGCGGCTTGAGCGCGACGAAACGGTCTTGCCGGAATGGCTTCCTAGCGCGCATGCGCATCCGAAGGCGATGCGCGCCGAGGATGTTTCCCACATCCTCGGCGGCATCTCAGTCAAAGAACATCGGATCTGGCTGCAAATATGGCTGCAGGGAGAGGCGCCGCTGGTGCCGGCGTTTCGCCCCGAGGAACTCAGGCTCTTGTCTCGGCAAATCGCAGAGGCCTTTGCCGCAGCCAAACCGGATGAACGTGTGACGTTTTATCTCAGTCAGCCGCAGACATCTGTCAAGCGTATCATTACCACAGGCGGACTCTATGTTCATGGCACAGAGCTGCATTTCATCTTGGGAAATTGGCAGGTTCTCTACGGTATTCCAACCTATGGGATGATCTACGATCGGCGTTATCCTATGCGCCCGACGGCGTCCAAAGGATTTGATCTCTTGTTTGAGCCGGGTGAGGCGATTCTCACACAACGGCACAGCCTCTGGGATACGGTGTTGGCGAACACCACCGACGAACTCGTGATCGATCTGACGAAGACCGGCATTGGCCCGCTCGCGTCTTCCGCAGGGCACTAAAACAGTTCACGAATACAAAAACGATTGAGGCTCAGGTCGAGATACATGGGCCGAATTTTCGCTCAACCGTGAAAGCGGCCCTTTTTGTCGTGACCCTGCTGAATGCGAGAAATGAAGAATTCCTTGTCAAGACACAGGTTTCGTAGATTTCATACCAGGGATTCGGTAAGATGACTTACTCGCAGAATGATGCGGTTTACCCACCAAGCCCGCGTTATTCATGAATGTTCGTTGTGAAAGCGCGCAGACGCGAAGCGAGACAGGCACTCGGAGCCGTGAAGCCTTGAGGCATACTTGTGCAGTATGTCGAAGGGCTGAGCGGCGAGACTGCCCGTCATAGCCGCGTATCCGCGCTTGCAGCAGAAGCTTCGTGAATAATGCGGGCAAAGACGACCGATTCAGGGAGCAGGAGTGGTTCGAACGCGTGTCGCTGTCGCGCTGATTGTCATTCTGCTGATCGGCGGCGGCGCGTTTCTTATGTTCTCCACCTACCTGACGGGCGATGATTACGTCAAGAGTTTTTTCCTCCAGCAGTTGGAACAGAGCATTGGGCGAAAAATTGATGTTCACCGCATCAAGCTGGTTCTGTTCCCTCGCATCCGATTAGAACTGACGCAGGTAGCAATTCACGATCGGAATTCCGATGACGTCCTGTTATCGGCTAAGAAGCTGGATTTGGTCTTGCGGTTTCTCCCGCTATTGCGCAAACAGGTGGTGGGGAAGCGACTGCTGATTGAAGAGCCAACGCTCACGCTTCGCCGCGATCGTGCCGGGCACTGGAATCTGTTCGATCAAGTGGCTCAGGGCAAGGGCACCGATCCGGATACCGTTCAGACAATCAGTCGGATCTTCCACATCCGTGAAGCGACGCTGGTGAATGGGAAGGTGGACATTATCGACGACGTGCGCCCAGAGGGGACGCGATCGATGACGTTCGAATCGATAGAGGCGTCGCTAATCGTCAGAGCAGACCAGGGAGAGGCAGACCTCCGTGTCTCTGCAGGTCATACCGGTGATAACGGCCGCTCGTCCATTTCACTCATAGGGTTAATCAGTAGCTCTCAACGACCGACGTTGGCGATAGACGATTCCTCCGGTTCGCCGATCAGCCCCCAATTCGACGGCACACTCGAAGCGTCCAATCTTGATCTTCGAGAAGCGGCAGGTTTCTTCGGGCCCCGACCGGTTCCAGAGCAGCTGCGAGGTGTCGTGAGTGGGCACAGCCATATCCGGGCCGTGCCCGGCGTCGCGGGCTATGATGTCGTATTATCCGACCTGTCCGCGAATCTTGAACAGCTGCACCTTACCGGCCAAGCGAGTCTGTCAGGTCTGCTGACGACTCAGCCCACATTTGCGGTGACCATTGCGGCGCCTCCGATTCAGATGAGCCAATTGCTCAAGACCGTGCCGGCTGAGTGGATACATCCGCAGCTGCCGGTGGTGATGAAAGATCGGGAGATCGACGGGATCGTTGAGATAGTTTCTGCGACCGTCACGGGATCGTCTGTAGAGGGCACGCAGCTGTCGTTGACGGGGGAGTTTCGCGTGAAACAAGGGCAGGCCCTGATTGGACAGAGTCGTGTCCCTGCCAAGGACTTGTCGGCGGTCGTGTCGGTCGAAGCCGGTCGCCTCAAGATCTCGAATCTGAGTGGGCTCTATGGCACGATTCACATGAGTGGGAGCAAGGCGTTGGTGTCGTTTTTGGAAAAAGGGCCTTGGCTCGAAATGGACGTGATCGGGACCATGACCGCCGCGGACTTGGTGCGGTTTCTCGCGAAGACCGTCAAGTCGGGACAGCTGTCGCGTGCATTGGCCGACTCGCATGACATCGAAGGTGATGCCGCTCCCACGTTTCGCATGGTCGGTCTACTGAATCAGCCTGGCGGTGTTACCTTTGCCGGAGGGGAGATTACCGTGAAGCATGTCAGTCTGACCAATCCGTTATTGCCGGAGCGGCTGACGGCGCTGCAGGGCCGGTTCATGTTGTCGGACGGTGGGACCATCTTCGATGAAGTGACGGGACGTGTGGGCGATCTGGATCTACAAGTAAGTGGGGGAATCACGGGTGGGAGTGGCAGCGCGTTTCAGGATTTTCTGATT
>JBBRRN010000044.1:0-13562 GCA_038200685.1 Nitrospirales bacterium | reverse complement strand
TGGTGGGCGAGCGCCGAGCGATGGAGAACGGCTGTGGCAGTACGACGGAAGGTCGAATCGAGTCGGCCTCGAATCAGGTAATGCGCATTGTGATCGGCATCGGTGGGGGTCACTGAAATCGAATGGGAGACCAGACAATCGTTCACCCTCCACACAAGCCGGCGCTAGGTCTCCTGGGCGGCGCGAACAACGGTTCATCGCGGTTCACACAGGGGGGTCAGCCATGATGAAACACATAAGAGGGGCTGGCGCGACGGTGCTCCTGCTTTTTGCGGTCATCATTCTACCCGGCATCGCCAGCGCCCATGGCTCAGTGAGCGGGGAAGACGATCCCTGCGTGCGTGGGATCGGGGAGCAGGTGGTGCATTTCAACGCGTATCAGCCGCAATACCAGTTGAGAGAGCAATACTGCACGGACATTCCGAAAGAAGGCGATACATTTCTGGTCGTCGACCTTGTGGATCCGGCCTTGAGAAACGAGCCGGTCGGAATGCGAGTTGTGAAGGGAACCGGGAGCAAAGAGGGCGACACTCAGATTGTGGCGGATATTCGGCCGAGCCTTCACCCGGATGGCATATTGAGAGGCGAAGTCCGGCTGGACGAAGGCCTGTATACGGTCACGATTGCGACAGAGAAGCAGAATCTGATGAAGCGCCCTCAGTATCTGTTGCGGGTGCACATGACCGATTATCAGCAGCTCGTACAAACCCTGGTCGTCCCGCTGCTGGGCCTGCTACTCGCGACCTGCTTGGGGTACAAACTCATCCGCTCGACGTGGCTGCGGAACCGGTGGGCTGTCCTCCGATCTTAGGAAGCTGGGCCTTCCGGCCCGTAGGTGCAGGGTTGAGAAATTGAGAAAGGCTGAATACCAACGGACCAGCAGTCATTGTAAGTGTATTCGCGATATGAATGGGTTCTTTCGCAGAAGGGACGATGGCAGGACTCAACTTACCTTGGAGACGATCGACGCGTAAGAACGATCAGCCAAGGAGTGTGCAGCTCATGGAATCGGATGGGAGATTAGATAAACTTCCACGGCCCGTTCCGCAAGACGACGAAGGCAGTTGCATGCGCTGCGGAGGATTGATGATCACGGAGTATTACCTGGACCTTGAGGACGATACTGGTCAAATCGGGATCACGGGGTTGCGTTGCATGAATTGTGGCGAAGTCATCGATTCGGTCATTGTTCGGAACCGATTGAGTCCGACTCCGGATATTTTCTACGGCACGAAGCAGAGAAAATATGCTCAGCGGATCGGTCACGGTGAGGCAAAGAGCTAGGATCGTAACGGCCATGCACATTGTTGTAACCGGCGGAACAGGATTTATCGGTCGACCCTTATGTGCCTCGCTCTGTCGGGAAGGGCATCGGGTCACCCTCCTCACGAGAAGGATAGAAGCGCAACAATCCTGTGGCTCAACTGTCACGGCCGTCGAGTGGAATGGCCGGAAGGCGGGAGCCTGGGAGCATTGTCTCGAAGGCGCCGATGCCGTCATCAATTTGGCTGGCGCGCCGATTGCCGACGGACGCTGGACTGAATCCCGCAAGCGGCTCCTCACGGAAAGCCGGATCCTTTCCACTCGTCTGCTGGTAGAAGCCTTGTCCCGCTGTTCCTCGAAACCAGGAACACTGATCAGCGCCTCTGGTATCGGCTACTACGGGGCCAGCGACGACCGTGTGTTGGATGAGGGCGCCGCGCGCGGACAAGGCTTTCTAGCCGATCTCTGTCTCGCCTGGGAGGGGGAAGCGCTTCGGGCTGCAGAGTTCGGTACACGAGTCGTGATGTTGCGGACCGGAATGGTGCTCGAACAAGACGGTGGCGCCTTGCCGAAGATGCTGTTGCCGTTCAAGATGTTCGCCGGCGGTCCGATTATGCCGGGAACTCAGTGGGTATCGTGGATACACCGGCGCGATCACATCGGATTGATCCAGTGGCTGCTGACAACGCCGAACATCTCTGGTCCCGTTAATGCTGTGGCTCCCGAGGCTGTGACGATGAACCAATTCTGCAACACGCTTGGACGAGTGCTCCACCGGCCGTCCTGGCTTCCGGTGCCGGGCTTCGCGTTAAACATGGCACTGGGGGAATTGGGGACCATCATGACCACAGGTGAGCGGGTCACTCCGGCGAAGGCGCTCTCCAGAGGATACGTCTTTCAATACCCGAAACTTGAGCTAGCCTTGCGTGCGATCTTGGTGAAGGAAAGATGAGGGTGTGATTCACAAGGAGGTATTTACATGATGAACAAGAAGATGAGCGTCACGACCACCGTGTTGCTGAGCGTGCTGACTATTGTTCTATTTCAGATATCGGGAAAGACAAGTGAGGTCAGTGCTGCCGAGGGACAGGACAGGCCAGAGAGTCAAACCCAGCGACCGCAGGGGGACGATGCCAATATGCCGAAAGGTGTGATCGGCCTGTCGCTGCATGTCGGGGCGGAACGGATCGGCGACCCAGCTTCGCTGTACGTCGCCCATGTGTATCCATCGAGTCCTGCACAGCAATCAGGCCTTAAACACGGAGATGAAATCATGACGGTGAATGGTGAGGCAGTCACCGGAAAGACTTATGAGCAGGTGATACAGATGGTGCGGGGGGAAGCGGGAGCAGCGGTAAAACTCGGCATCAAGGGCGAGGGTGGCGTCCGTGAACTGTCCATCACCCGTGTCGAAGGCGAGACGCTCTATAAGGATCAAAAAGGCAAGATGGAACCACATGGCAATCCAGTACGATAGAAGGCAGTCATGAAGCCGACCGGAACTGGTCGAGATATTCAGCTACTGGGTGGATTATTCCTGATTGTCGGCACGGTAGATCTCGTCATCATCGCGCTGTTTCACGCCTATGCGCTCAAACTATTCGGGACGGCAGTGACGGGACCGGCCTCGTTTCTCGTGAAACTTCATGCCCCTGTCGTCCATCTGTTGATCGGCCACGGATTTCTCTGGTTGCGACCTTGGGCCTGGGGACTCGCGCTGGCCTATGCGGGGTTCGGCCTGGTCAGTGAAGCCATGAACCAACTGACGTTCGGCTTCAGCCAGATCCGATCCGGTTTCATGGCGACGACGCTCCTGTTTGCCCTCTATCTCGTCTGGCGGCGTGCAGTTTTCATCGATGAGTTCATGCCCGAGAACAGGCCGAAGCCGGCGCCACAGGAGTTACTCTGATGCGGGGAATCGTCTGGCTCAGACGGGATCTACGGCTCAGCGACCAGCCCGCGTTAACGGCGGCTTGCGGCGAATGCGATGAGGTCATCCCGTTGTTTGTGTTCGATGAGCCGCTGTTGCAATCCCATGTGTTTGGCTCCGCCTGCGTGAACTTCATGCTCGGCTGCCTCCAAGATGTCGCTGCATCACTGAACAGCCGGGGCATCACGCTGCAGTGGCGTTGTGGCGCGCCAGTAGAAGAAATCGTTCACGTCGCGCGAATATGGAAGGCAGATGTGGTCTATTGGAATCGTGACTATGAGCCAGGAGCCATCGAACGGGACAGGGTCGTTCAACAGCAATTGGCGCAGATCGGCGTCATCGTGCGGACATTCAAAGACCATGTCGTCTTCGAGGCCGAAGAAGTTCGGAGCGCCACCGGCGAGCCGATGCAACGGTATAGCGCCTATCGCGCACGCTGGTGGACGAAGTGGCAGGCAGTGAAGCCGACCGCCCTTCCAGTCCCTCGGTTGTTGACGGCAGAGAAGGCTGCTTCGCTGCCCATTCCGCCTCCGTTGCCCTCGGCAAGCGACTTAGGGTATGAGTCCGTGACCCTATCGATTGAACCAGGGGAACGAAGCGCTCAGAAACGTTTGCGTCGATTCGTCGAGAGCGCCATTCACACCTACATCACGGGACGAAATCTTCCCGCCGTCGATGGCAGTTCGATCCTCTCCCCTCACTTTCGATTCGGGACCCTGTCGGCCCGCGCAGCAGTGCATGCAGCCCTGGCGTCGCTTGCACAAGGCAGACGCGTTTCTCGTCCCGATGTCTTCACCTGGATCGACGAATTGGTCTGGCGGGAATTTTTCCAGCAGGTTCTGGCAGCCTTCCCCCATGTCGTCCACGGGCCATTTCGCCAGGTTCCGACACCAGCTCCACGTGCGCCTGGCAGCGAACGCGATCGATTGTATCAGGCCTGGTGTGAGGGGAAGACCGGCTTTCCGATCGTGGACGCAGGTATGCGCCAGTTGAGCCACACCGGATGGATGCACAACCGCGTGCGGATGATCGTGGCTTCGTTCCTAATCAAAGATCTCCGCATCGACTGGCAGAGTGGAGAGGGGTATTTCATGCAACATCTGATCGATGCCGACGTTGCAGCAAATAATGGCAACTGGCAATGGTGTGCCTCGACCGGCACAGATGCGATGCAGGGCTATCGGATTTTCAATCCTTCTATCCAAAGTAAGAAATTCGACGCCAAGGGAGAGTATATCCGGCGTTACGTCCCGGAGTTGGCCAAGGTCCCACTGGTCTGTATTCATGAACCCCATACGATGACCGTCGAAGATCAGGAACGGTCAGGTTGCCGGATCGGTCTGGACTATCCCCCACCGATCGTCGATCATCAGCGGGCTCGGCAGGAATATCTCGACCTGGGAAAAGCCGCGAAGGAGGGCTAATAATGCATCCATTGCTAACAGCCTCGACCCGCATCGGAGTGAGTCGGTGCCTGTTGGGCGAGGAAGTCCGATACGACGGCGGGCACAAGCGCGACCGATTTCTAACCGATGTGCTCGGCCGCTATGTCGAATGGGTTCCGATCTGTCCGGAAGTCGAGGCGGGATTAGGAGCACCGCGCGAGGCGATGCGGCTGGTCGGTGGTCCTCAGCATCCCCGGCTCGTGACAATCAAAAGTGGGATAGATCGAACGCGCGCACTGGAGACGATGACCTCGAATCGGATCGATGAACTTAAAGAGCTGGATTTATCGGGATACGTCTTTAAGAAAGGTTCGCCGAGCTGCGGGATCGATCGGGTTCGTCTTTACAATGAGCATGGGGTGGCCGGCCGGAACGGAGTCGGACTGTTTGCGCGAGCCTTTATCGAGCAGTTTCCGCTGATTCCGGTCGAGGAAGAAGGGCGGCTCTGCGAGCCTACGCTCAGGGAGAATTTTATCGAACGGATCTTCTGTTACCGCCGCTGGCAGGACCTCGTGCAAAAGGGGAATCACGAGGCAGGCACTGGTGCAGTTCCACACGATCCACAAGTATCTATTGATGGCTCATCACCCGCAGCAATACGAGGTGCTTGGAAGGTTGGTGGGTCAGGCTCACCAGTACCGCTCAAAGGAACTCGCCCGCCGTTATGGGGAACTGTTCATGAACACATTGGCCGTGAAAGCGACGGTGCGCAAGCATGTGAATGTACTCCAGCACATTATCGGGCATTTCAAGAAATGGCTCGATGTTCACGAGAAAGCCGAGCTGCTGAGGGTGATCGGCGATTTTCATCAGGGGCTCATGCCTTTAATTGTTCCTCTCACACTGATCAAGCACTACGTCCAGATCTTCGATGTGAGCTACATTCGGGATCAGGTCTATCTCAATCCACATCCAAAAGAACTCATGCTGCGCAATCATGTGTAGGGAGGAAGAACCATGCCGCATGTTGTCATAGAAGAAGCCGGCGATCTGCAGGGCGTATATCAGGCCTTCACACCATTGATTCAGCGCGCTGGGAACGATATCCTGAAAGTTCGGGAATTCTACCTGGCACGAAGCGGTAACGAAGCACTGTTGGAGTCAATTACGATCGAGCAGGGCGCTGTGTGCAATTATTTTGTCCAGCTCAAGCTGCACGAGAAGGCAATCACTGTGCGTCTCTTGCCTGCCACAGATCCTGAGAAAACCCCTGCGGTAAAGAAGGTGATGGCTATGGTGGCGGGATTCATTCGGAATGTATATCCGGACAGTCGCTACGGCAAAACCAACTTACAGGAATACCTAGAGGTGACGACGGGTTCGAAGTGAGTGAGAACGGACGCGAATATTAACAAGGAGAGCGATGAGATGGCAGCCACGACACGAGGAGTGATTCTAGTTGGTCACGGAGGCATTCCCAAAGGATGCCCATCTGAACTTGTCACGAAACTGAAACGGTTGGAAGGCCAGCGGCGGGCGGCAGGTGCACCGATGTCGGCAGAGGAGCATGAATTGGACACACGAATTCGCCAGTGGCCGAGGACGCCGGAAACGGACCCCTATCAATCAGGACTTGAAGCAGTGGCCGCTCAATTGCGGGCGAATCTGGGAGACGTCCTCTTTGCCGTCGCCTACAACGAGTTCTGTGCGCCGACCTTGGAAGAGTCGGTCGATGAACTGATCAAGAAGGGCGCAACCCACATTACCGTGACCACGACGATGTTTACGCCGGGCGGATCTCACTCAGAGATTGAGATTCCTGAAATCCTCCACCATCTGCGACCGCAGTATCCAGGGGTTGAACTTCGTTACGCCTGGCCCTTCGATCTGAAGCTTGTCGCGAACACCTTGACGGAACAGGTGAACCGCTTTTCCCGAACAGAATCGTGATGAAGCAGCGACAGCAAGCAAGCCTATAATGGGCTGACCGGTCGCTAACCGGCAAGGAGGAGAGTCATGGGGATGAGGCAGAGGGGGGGGTACCCGGTGTGCTGATCGCCGTCACGTTCCTTGCCTGGGTTGCAGGCCCGGCGGAGGCGCAGCAGCAGGAGATCACCGGTAAAGATGGGGCACCGATGGTGCTCGTGCCGGCGGGGGACTTTACGATGGGGAGTAACGACGGTCGTGACGATGAAAAGCCCGCCCATCAAGTCTCTCTCGATGCCTATTACCTCGACAAGTATGAAGTGACGGTCGGGCAGTATGCAAAGTTTCTGGAGGCCAGGGGCGTGAACGGGCCGCCGATGTGGATAACCATGGACCAGCCGCCCCATCAGAAGCGCCCGGTCGTGAATGTCGACTGGTCGGATGCGAGCACCTACTGCGAGTGGGCCGGCAAGCGGCTCCCGACGGAAGCGGAATGGGAGAAGGCGGCCCGGGGGACGGATGGGCGTATCTATCCATGGGGCAATGATCCCCCCGACCCGCTCCGGGCGAACTATGGGAAGGAGAAGTGGAACAACCATACCGCGCTGGGGCCGGTGGGGCAATTGAAAGACGGCAAGAGCCCCTATGGGATCTATGATCTGGCGGGGAATGTCTGGGAATGGGTGAGCGACTGGTATGACCCTGACTATTACACGACCAGCCCGCCGCAAAACCCGACGGGGCCGGAAAGTGGTAAATACAGAGTGTTGCGGGGCGGCTCGTGGGACCTCGCTCCGGAGAACCTGCGATCCGCGCGCCGGGACTTCAACCTACCGTTGGCCCCCGTCTACGACTCACCGTCGTACCGGAACTTCAACAGCGGGTTCCGGTGTGCGAAGAATCCTGTCCTGACTCCTTCAGGAGGGATGGCTTACTCTGGGGAACCAACGCCATTGCCTCCAGTTCCGGCCGAGTATGCCGACAAACATATGCCGGCTGGCTGGTGGACGGATGCTAAGGTCATCGAGGAGGGAAGGCAGATTTACTCCGCGGAGGGCTGCCGCAGTTGCCATAAGGACGGTCAACCGGTAAAAAGTGGGGGAGGGCTTCGTGACCAGAAAAACATCCGCCGTTTCTCAGACAGCTACTGGTTCTGGCGAGTGGCGGAAGGGGTTCCAAAGACGACAATGAAGGCTTGGAAGTCGTACCTCTCAGAAGAGCAGATCTGGCAAGTGATCGCGTTCATGCTTCAGTTCTCACATGGGGGTAAACCCTCCGCACACACCGATTACAAGCCCTGAACGGGAGGCTGCCTGAATGCCCTGACAGGGCTGACATCACTCAGTGCATACCAACTCGATCTTAAAAGAAGCCATCAGAGATTCTTCTCCCTTCGCCAAGTTTGATGTGCAAGGGTGACCGGCCCGCGCGGCGTGCGGTCTAGACCTCCTCGCTTATTCGATCGCTGCGGACACCTGGCAGGCCTTGCCGAAACAGGATCGCACGATGTATTGGCGCGACGAGGTAAAGGAGTTTGTGGATTGGGGATTCTTTTTGGTCCTCACCACGTATACAATGGGGGGCCTCGTTGCAGAGAAAAACCTGAGTAATTAGGATGCTGCCCCTCAAAGCTACATTAGCGAACGCCTTTCATGAGACCCACTCGTTCAAGTGGGACCCCACTACAGGGTTCACACTCGCGTCCGGCTTACAGAGTCCCTTCTACGTCGATTGTCGATCGTTGATGGCCCACCCGGGGTCACGCCGTCTTGTGGCCAAACTCGCGTACGAATCGTTGCGCCCGATCGAACTCGACTGCCTTGGTGGACTGGAAATCGGAGCGATTTCCATTGCCACCAGCATTTCGGACTTTGCGTTTGTGGCCCAGCCGACGCGCACGTGGCGAACCTTTGTAGTGCGGAAACAGGCAAAGGATCATGGGCTCGGAAAACTCATTGAAGGATCGCTTCAACCAGGGGATCGAGCCGTGATCGTGGACGATGTGCTCACAAGCGGAGGCTCGCTTCTTAAGGCTGTTTCGGCTGCCAGGACGACCGGCCTGACTGTGACGCATGCCTTGGTGATCGTCGATCGGAAGGAGCAGGATGGGCGGCGCAAGGTTGAAGCCGAAGGGCTGACGCTTGTGAGTCTGCTGACCATCGACGACCTAACCCACGCCCAACCGACCCGCCCATAGGTTTCAACAGAGGATGCGTCATTTACACTGAAACTCAATGCCCCACCGGCGTTCCTCTACGACTTCCTGCGAGCCCGGTACCGGACTGATAATGCGAGTTCGTCCTTTTGTTTCCCCTTCGCGCACGATGGTATAGGGTCCACCGCATTTCTCTTTCATGAGGGCGAGGGCGTCTGTGCGAAATGAGGAAAGCATCGATCCCTGTTCTCCCGTAAAGGGATACGCGACGATCCCTCCGTCTTCCTTTTCCTGAAGAAATTTTGCCCCTTCACCACAACCGGCCAACGCGATAAAAAAGAAGATGGCGAGGCTTGACAAGATCTTCTCGCCTTCCTTATCATACCTACTCGTGAGTCTGACCCAAAAGAAACGATTCACCACTTTGCCTGTTGTGAGGAGGCCAATTATGATCCTACGCATGGTCGTCGCTGTGCTCGGTTTGTTTCTACTGTCTGCGATCTCGATCAACGGCGTATCAGCCCATCATTCCTACCTGCTCACGGTCCAGCAGTTGCGCGCCGGATTGACCAAGGCGCCTTCGATGTCGCAGAAGGGTTTCATCTTGATCGATGTTCGATCTGCAGAAGAACATGCGGCAGGATTTATCCCTGGAACCGATCTGAACATCGACTTCAGGGAAATTCAGGCTCGGCATCGGGACATCGGAGCCCAGCTCGATGACCATCTGGTCGTCTATTGCCAGTCCGGCCATCGGAGCAACATTGCGGCAGAGACACTGGCCGATTTGGGCTACCGCCATGTCTACAATGTCACAGGCAGCATGAATGCCTGGCTCGCGGCAGGTTTCCCAGTTGAACCAGGACGCCGCTGAAGGAGTCTTTCAGTTTCTCTAAAGATTATGGCTCAGGTCAAGGCGGAGATCGACGAGTTCGATCTCCGCTCAAACTTGGGCTGAGCCTCCTGAACAGCCTGTTGGATACTCAGAAGAGACTGCCTCACTGAAACTGAATACCCCAGCGGCGCTCCTGCACGACTTTCTGTGCGCCTTCCCCTCCTGGACATGCGGCGTGTGCTACATCCCCCGCCCGGCGCCGTCCAACTCCGGCTTGTTGCCTGGCAGAATTTTATTCAGCGTGGACCGGTACTCGCCCATGCGCCCCTGGTCAATCCGTCCAACTTCTATTTCCTGATCTCGTTGCATCCGTTCAAGATGATCGAGCACTGAGAGAAGTGGATGAACGGAGCCGAGCAATCGGCCAACCTCGAAGGCCTCCAGCGATTCCACAAATAATTCGTTTAGGCCTTTATAGGAGGTTCCTGCACTCTGGCCCCTGAACCGAGAGACGATGTCCTCATACTCCTCGATCGCCTCAACCTTGGGCTTCACGCCGGTCGGTACTGCCGACAAGTGAACAATAGGCGGCAATTTGGCCGCATAGATTTTCAGCTGAGCGACTAATCCACCCATCGCGTCCAGCACATCGGCGGTTTGCATGCACTCATCCTTCGAGCGGCATTGATGACGCCACGTGAGCGAGACCTGTCAAGATGTTCTGGCGCCGAGAGAAGGCGTGAGGCGACTAAGGGCCTGAACGGCCTGCTCCATATCCGATGGAAACGGCTTTGTATATTCTTGAAACTCACCGGTAGACGGATGATGGAATCCTAGAGTCCTCGCATGCAACATCACACGGGGAATCTCGACCTCCTCTACCGTACAGACTTTCCTCCCGCCATAAGTCTGATCTCCTAGAATGGGATGTCCCAAGGAAGTGAGATGCACGCGGAGCTGGTGAGTCCGGCCTGTGCGCGGGTATAACAACACGTGGGCGGCGAGTTTGCCGAATCGATGGTCGACCTTGTATTCCGTCACGGATTCCTTGGGGCGCGCTGTGTGGGCCGAGAATTTTTTCCGTTCCTTCTTGTCACGGCCAATCGCAAGCTCGATCAACCCATGTCCCTTTTTAGGTACGCCGGAAATAAGAGCCTCGTACACCCGCGTAATCGTGTGATGTTTGAATTGAGCCGAAAGAGCGCGATGGGCTTCGTCCGTCTTCGCAATCACCATTACGCCTGAAGTATCTTTATCCAGGCGATGAACCAGCCCTGGCCGTTCTTTCCCGCCAATCGTCGATACTGTGCCTCCCGAGGTCTGAAAATGATAGAGGAGCGCATTGACCAGCGTACCAGCCCAATGACCTGGCGCTGGGTGGACCACCAAGCCGGCCGGCTTATTCAAGAGCAACAATACGTCGTCCTCATACAGAATCTCGAGAGGAATGGACTCGCCTTTGAGCTCAAGCGGTTCGGCTTTGGGAATGTCAAAGGCGATCGTGTCGCCAGGCTTGATCTTTTGACTAGGCTTGACGGCCTGGCCGTTGATTCGCACGCGCCCTTGCCCAATCAACCGTTGCAAGGCTGACCGCGATAACTTGGGCTCACGATTGACCAGAAAGATATCCAGCCGTTTTGGCAACTCGCCGGCCGTCACGACAAACTCGGTCACCATAGGATGAATCGCCCCTACCAACACATTCACGCCACGCTACTGTAGCGCGAGGCCCAATTGCAATGAGGAGACCGGTATAGTCATACGCCGACCTGCCGGTCCTATGGCCTCTCCAGTTGGATCGATCCAGACTGACACCCGCCGAGCTGGCCCCATACCAAACAAGGAGGCACGACCATAAAGATGGCGAATAGACTCTTGGCAGGCGAGGCTACAGGAACATTACGAGATGATATCGGGTGGCCGCCCTAATGACGGAGAAACTATTCGCGGGTACCCCATCACTTATTGGATGGTGGGACAACGATGGTCTGAGTGAACCCCTCACCCGAACGCGCTGCCCCGTTTCTGGTGAGTCTGGCACGGGGGAATAACTTCATGGTCTGGCCAACCATTCGAGGTCGGCCAGCGCGGAGCGGGTTCTTTCGTTGAGGGAAAGGGCCTTGCCGTGAAGACTCCATCTCTGTCAGAGAAGTCCGCAGGGACTGTGCAATCAGCCACGAGAGCTTCAAACTAGGGCTCCAATACACAGCATTGCGTACACGATCGACCAAATCACCAGGAAGGCTGATCGTGAGCCGAACCATTCGCGGCTGTGCCGGCCCTGTCTCGTACAGCCTGGAGGGCGGAATAGGCACTCGGCGGTGCTCTTTCTTGGCCGAATTATTTGGAACGGGCTGATCGGTCAACGACATAGCGTATCCCTCCAGATTGCTCTGAGGCCCTCGAGCTATGGCCTGATCTCATGTCCTAGCCTGAAGCTGTCGAATGAGGGGACCGCGCCGCTGACAAAAGGCAGGACGCGGCCCCGATGGCGGAAGCGGTGGCGGCGGGAGAGCTCCGGACGGGCATAATCCAGAGGTAGTCCCACCTGCGTGAGAGGCATGCACCTCTTGAGTGGGGACCCACCGGCGGTTCGCTTCGCCAAAAATCTTCCATATGACATTCATCGCTCTTTCACCCTGATGTCGGGCGTGATGAGAGAACTGCTACGCAACCCCTGTACCAGGGTCTCTCACCGTACATATTCCTGGCCCTAGAGTGTAAGTCGTTGAGTACATGTGGTGAGGCACTCGGGGGAGGAACAACAGGCATCGGGCAAGGGGGTATCTGATTCCGTACACACCGTACGCTAGAAGATACAGGCCCAGGACAAATTGGTAGAAGATCGGGCCGGAGAGTGAGAAATAGAGCGTGACCTATTGGTGGAGATGTTTCATTGCAGCGGCGCAGAGGAGGATGAAGATGCCGATCCAGAGGGCGGCTTGCTGGAAAGGGATCGCTTCGTAGGATTCTTCTTTGCCTTCTTCTGCATCATCGGACTTGAAGAGCACCGAGTACAGAAAGAGCGTAAGAAGACAGAGGACGAGAAAAAGCTTCACAAAAAAGACGGTCAGATACTTCGGATGATGTTGGATCCCGCTGCCGGTTTGCGCGGTGATGAGCTGATTGACATAGTGGAAATTGATGCCACCGGTAAACAGCAGGACAATGAGCAGTATACCTGCGACTTTCTTGTAATGTTGATAGAACGCATCGGTGATTGGTTTGATCTGCTCCTTGGCCACTGCGCTCTTCAACCCAGGAGTCACAGCCATGATGAGGAACGCGACTCCGCCGACCCAAATAACCGCTGCGGTCAAATGCACCCAATGATTGAGGATCGGGATCAGCGTATTGAGGTCTGTCACGAGACTGAGAAGTGCATCCATAGGCTAGTGTGGGAGGAGCGAGAGGGCGGGCGTTCACGGTCCCTAGTGGGTACGGTCTCCGACTCCTCAGTCCTTACTTTACGTCGAAATTGAAGACCGGGGCATCGTTGCCGAATCGTTTTTTGCGGAGTTCTTCCATCAGCTCAATCGTAATAAGAGGGATGTTATTTTCCCGGGCGTGCTTTTCAACACCTTTCTTCACCATGGCGCGCAAGAAGTAGGGAATCCGGTTGAGTCGAGTTTCTGAATCTTCATCCCACGCCACAGAACTTTCTTCCGGCGTATTAAATGCGACTTTGATTTTCTCTCCACCCTTCGGCGTGTAAAGACACCATTGATCTTCGTCCAGCCAGTCGCCGTGATCGACGTAGGGTCGCGCACGGCAGCCGCCGCAGATATCGGTGTATTCGCAATCGCCGCATTTACCTTTTAGGTGCGGATAACGGAAGGAGTTGAAGACATCGGACTTTTCCCACAGATCGACGAAGCTGGTCTCGCGGATATTACCGGCAGACAACGGCATATAGGGGCACGGGGTCAACTCACCGTTCGGGGTCACGCGCGCGTAGTTGGTGCCGGCAAGGCAGCCACCCCCCATATAGCCCGTCGCTTTGGTGATCGGAGAATTCGGGTCTTTCTCGTACGCGAGCCGTTTGAAATGCGGCGCACAACGGGCCCT
>JBBRRN010000043.1:0-13569 GCA_038200685.1 Nitrospirales bacterium | reverse complement strand
GGGCTCTATGGGTGAAGGGCATGACGACCCTGGCTGTCCCCCGGTCTCCATGGACCTCGGCTACGACGGTCTATCATGCCCCGGTGAATGATGTGCGGTATCATTGCCACCCTCACGGCAAGATACAAGGCTACTTAATCGGAATCCTTTCCGCCAGTCGCGGCGTCTCACGCATCGCCCGCATCCGACATTCTGCCGCACCGCTCCGCAGCCTTCCCCCCCCTGTGCTCAAGCCCCGATGCAATTGCCGACGCGAATCGAGTACAGTGTGCGAATTATTTCTCTTTGTCTGATGCTTTGGAGGAGCCATGGCGGTATTTCGACGACCCGAGTTAGAAAAAGATAGCCCGATCGCCCCGCAGATGTATGTCGGGCCCAGGAGGAGGCGCGCGCTGCTACGTGAAGCCTCGTTATCGCCTGCCTCAAGGCAGGGAGACATGGCCGAGACGCTGCAGGCCTTGACGGCAGCGGCAGAACGATTTGTGGCGAGCGTGCCGCCATCGAAGAAGCTGCAAGAGGAACGGAGCGTATTGCTGGAGGCGATCATCCAGGCGCAACAGCTCTGACCAGAATTGAGGGGTCATTGCTTGACCTTGCACGCCGTCCCGAAGTCTTGAATTAGAACTCGAAAGCTTGGCCGTGTTTTCCGATTGGTGAGGCATGGTAGGGCCTTCTTCGGAATTTGGAGGTCGGTTGGGGAGGGGTCGTTGGTCCTAGCAGTTAGGTCTTGAAGCCGATTCTTTTCGTCTTTAGTTCCGGTTCGGTCATCAGTTCTCGAATCGTCTCGAAGACGACTCGAAACTGGGAATCGTACTTCTTCTCCAGCTCATTGAGTCGCCGCGCGAGTGTCTTGTTCGAGCCGATCATCTCTCGAAGTTGAACGAACGCTCGCGTAATGGCGATGTTCACCTGAATCGCCCGTTCACTATGGAGGACACTTGAGAGCATCGCCACGCCTTGCTCGGTGAATGCGTAGGGGGAGTATTTTCTATGTTGCCCACGACCTGGTTTTAAGGTCGCAATTTGCGACCTTAAACGTTCGACCTCTTCGGGCGTCAACTGGAACATAAAATCGGAAGGAAATCTCTTCTTGTTGCGCCTGACTCGAAGAGCGGCCAAGGCTGCCCTTTACTGCGCGCATCAAGCCGCCTCATCGCTTTAAATAGCCCTCCAAGCTCGCTTGTTTTTCCTCTCTAGGGAGGGCATCCATGGTGGTCTAGTTGCGGCCGTCGAACGAGGCCCTTCGGAGGGTGCGCGTTCTGGGAGCAAGGGATTGGCACGGGTGTCATTTCGCTCCGATTCCCATCCTGCTATGATGCTCACCCCATGCGCACTCGTTCTGAATCCGGCCAGACCAATTTAGTCGCCATTGGAATCCTTGTCGGCCTCGTTATTACCTGTGTTTGGGTGTGGAAGCGTCTGTCGTTCGACACCCAGGACTATGTGGTCGATCAAGCCATTCCCGTGGCGTTTACGGGATTGGTGATCGCGGCGGGGTTGTTTCTGTTGGTCCGGGCATTCAACCGCCGCAGGGGGCAACGGCGTGAACGTGCAAAGTTAATAGCCGCGTTCAATCAGGCTACGGTACAAGAGAAGAAGTTGGAAATCGCCTTTGCCCTGATTGAAGTGAATGGATATCGCGCCAAAGGCTTGGAATCCTTGACGCCCGCGTTACGAGATCTCTTCGCGACGACGTTGGAGCGGGCGCTGGGTGACAAACAGCACCGGATTCGAGGGATGGCTGCCAGTCACCTTGGCGTCTTGAACGATGCGACAGTCGTTCCCTTGCTGCTGAAAGCGATGGAAGACGACCACGCCTATGTACGTTCCAGTGCGGCGTTGGGATTGGGCCGGTTGCGCGCCAGTGAGGCGAAGGAAAAATTGACGACTGCCATGGAGGGAGATTGGGACCAAACGGTCAGGAGCCGATCGAAGGAGGCGCTGGAGCGGATCAAGCAGTCGTGAGTCACGCGGGTCAAGCTTCTTCGTTGACCCATTCGATGCAGGCGATTTCCGGCGCGCAGTTCCATCGCAGAGGAATTAACGACCACCCTAGCCCACGATTGATATAGAGCCGGCGACCAGGTTCTCCGTGGTGACCATCGACTCGGCCGTTGCAGCCTGGTGGGAGCCAGAATGTCGGCACGCCTGGTATGCGCCACTGGCCCCCGTGACTATGTCCGCAGAGGATCAGGTCGACAGCGTGGTGGTCTTCCAGTTGATCGAGGATGTTCGGCGCATGGGCGAGCAAGATGGTGTAGCGGCCTTGTGCGCGTGGCGGTAGGCAGCGCAAGTCGGCTCGATGCAGTGAGGGATCGTCGACGCCGACAATGGCGATCTCGCCATCGTTCGTAGAAATGAACGTGGCTTGATTGATTAAGAGGGTAATTTTGTTGCGATCGGCAAGTTCACAATACTGATCGATCGGCACACCACTGTAGTGATCGTGATTGCCCAATGTGATGAAGACCGGCGCAATTTTGCGCAAGCCCGAGAGAAATCGAAAGACATGCGGCAGTCCCTCCGGCACGTTGAGCAGGTCGCCGGTGACAAAGATCCAGTCGGGGTGGAGCTCGCCGATGGTGGTGATGATGCAATCGTGCCGTGGCTGATAGCGGTCGAGATGCAGGTCGCTCAGATGAACGGCTCGCCGCTCTGCCAAGGGGCTGTGCGGATAGGTGAGTCGTGAGATCTCGTGTGTGGAGAGTCCGACCTCCCATTGGGGCACACGGCTGAAGATTCGATAGATGGGTTCGCCCAGGCAATGTCCGATGAAAGAACGGGTTCGGTCGGGCCAGGACATTGTGCGTCCTGTCATCCCATCACCCGATCCAGCTCGACACGATCGGAGGGGGTGACGCGATAGCCTCGTTCATACAGATCGCTCATGCCTTGCATCAAGGCGTCCATATTGCGGCTGCGGTACCAGCTATCGAACCGCTCCATGAGTGCGGTAACCTGCGTCGGGGTCGGCTCCTCGTCGTGGTACGAAAGGGTGAGAGAACGGAGCAAGTCTTGAAGTTCGACGGAACTGTAGGTCGCATCGTCATTCCGGTCGGCGACCAGTGCGAATTGATAGAAGGTCAGGCTGACCGAGAGCAATGCCTGGGTCTTGGCAAGGTCATCTCGCGCCTCATCCATCCCCCTTGGATAGTGGCGAAGGCAATTTACTTCGACCTGGGATGACGCAGCGGGATTCCAGCCGATTCCCTGCACGGTTGGGGGAGGCGCCTTTCCCGCCTTATAAAACCATAAGACGCAGGTGTTGGCTTGCGCAAAGGCCTGTTTGTCTTTGTGGATCTGCCGGCCGATGTGCTGGGTAAACTGTTGAAAGATCGCATTGTCTCCACCCAATGAGTCGCCTGGGAACAGTGCGCACATGAGCATGGTGAAGGACAGGCCTGTCGCGAATAGGCGGGCCTTAAGCCATTGAACCATTACTGGGCGGAATAACATGGGAAAAGTATACCATGCGAGTCGTCTCTCCCCTATCGAGATCGACTGAACCGTGATGGCGATCTTGTGAGAATTAAGAAGGGACTGATTACACCATGACCATGCCGTTTTTGACAGCCACATTGCCGGGCATCGGCGGACAGATGCGGGCTCTTCCTGAAGATTTCCAGGTCGAGGAACATCCGCTGTATCTTCCTTGTGGAGAGGGCGAGCATCTCTACATCAAAATCAGAAAGCGCCTGCTCTCGACTCCTGATCTCGTCCTGCGCCTGTCTTCAGTCTTGGGGGTGAAAGCGCAAGCGATTGGAGTGGCAGGCCTCAAAGATGCCCGGGCCGTAACCACGCAGATGGTTTCGCTTCTCGGTGTCACGCCTGACAGGTTGGATCGATTGAAGGTGGACGAGCAGCTCTTGTCCGTGGAGGTGCTGGGGCGGCATCGCAATCGCTTACGTCCGGGGCATCATGCAGGTAATCACTTTCGGCTGGTAATTCGGGATGTCGCCACGCACGCCCGGGAGACGGTGCCTCTGGTCGCGGATATATTGGTGCGCCGAGGCGTACCAAACTATTTTGGCCCACAACGGCAAGGACGGAGCGGGCAGAACTACCAGACTGGAGCCGAGCTATTGGTGGACCCTGCACGCCGAAACAGGCTGAGCCGATCCAAGCGCATGTGGTATCTCAATGCCTATCAATCGCATTTCTTTAACGACATATTGGCCAGACGACTGGATCGACTCGATTGTGTATTGGTTGGGGACTGGGCGATGAAAATGGAGAACGGCGCCTGTTTTCTGGTTGAGGATGCCGAGAAGGAACAGCCACGGGCTGATCGGTTCGAAATCAGCCCCACCGGCATTCTGTTTGGGTCGCGCGCCTCATGGGCCAGCGGCGAACCGGGCGAGATCGAGCGAGCCGTGCTTGCTGAAAGTGGAGCGACGCCGGAAGGTCTTACCGAAGCCGCGAAGGCTTGCGGGTTTCGCGGTGAACGGCGCTCGCTCAGAATTCCCCTCAGAGATTTAGAATGGGATATGGAGGGCACAGCACTCACACTCTCTTTTTCACTTCCTCCCGGCGCGTATGCGACGAGCGTGCTGCGCGAACTCATGAAAGAATGACGGGGTACCTGGGGGAAATCCCTGTGCTCGCAGATCGCGCACAATCGGAATGTGCTCGATCGATGCGCGCAGTGAGGATACCCCCAGCCACCCCTTAAGAAGAAGTGAAGACAAGGGACATATTTGAGATGATGAGCCTCGGCGCAGTCTGATCCGGGGCGGTTGATCTGGTGGTAGAATCTGGGCGAAGCCTATCTATAAGAGTGAGGGGCTGACGTATGATGCATGATCAAGAAACCGTCATCCTGCAAGGCCATATCATCGATTCATTGATCCTGGCGAAGGTACTGGACCGGATTCTGATGATGGGCGGAACATTCGATCTTCAAGATATGCAGATCGGCAAGACTCGCGAGGAGCCGTCACGCGCCAGAATCATCGTGCGGGCCTCGTCTGCGAAATTGCTCAGCGAGATTCTCCATGCCATTCAACCCCATGGCGCGTCCGTCGAGAGTGAACGGGATTGCCGCCTGGCGGCGGCGCCGGCGGACGGGATCTTTCCCGACGAATTTTACGCGACGACCCATTTACCCACTCAGGTGCGGGTGCATGACCAGTGGGTAGAAGTAGAGGGGATCGAGATGGATCTGGGCATTCGTGTGGATCCGGTGAGCCTGACTGCTCGGACTGTTCCGATGGGAGAGGTGAAGCAGGGGGATCAGATTGTGACCGGTCGTGAAGGTGTGCGGGTTATCCCGCTCCAGCGGCCACGTGACCGCGATGTGTTCAGCTTCATGGAATCGCAGGTCTCGTCTGAGCGTCCCCATGGGCGTGTCATCAGCGACATTGCCAAGCGGCTTGTGCAGTTACGAGCTGGATTTCGGGAGGGGAAAGTTGGTAGCAAAGTGCTGCTGGCGGGAGGCCCGGCGATCGTGCATGCGGGAGGGCGCGAGGCGCTGGCATGGCTCATCGATGAAGAATTCATCCAGGTCTTGTTCTGCGGGAATGCCCTGCCCGCTCATGATATGGAAGTCGATCTCTACGGCACATCCCTCGGCTATGGGCATGCGGCCGGTTGTGTGGTGCCGCATGGGCATGAGCATCATCTGCGAACCATTAATCGGATCAGGGCCATCGGCAGTATCGAAGCAGCGGTCAAGTCGGGAGTCATTAAGACCGGAATTATGGCGGCCTGTGTCAGGCGGAGTGCCCACGTCGTGATGGCCGGCACGATCCGCGATGACGGCCCATTGCCCGGCGTGATCACAGATTCGTTGGAAGCCCAGGCTGCCATGCGTGCGGCGATCCCCGGCATCGGACTGGCCTTGCTCGTCGCCTCGACGCTGCACGCGGTGGCGACGGGGAATTTGTTGCCCGCTACGATCCCATCCGTCTGCGTCGATGTGAATCCGGCCGTCCCGACAAAACTCGCGGATCGAGGAAGTTTCCAGGCTGTCGGGTTGGTCATGGACGCCGCATCGTTCCTGCGCGATCTGGCTCGTGAGCTAGGGGGGAGGCCATGAGCCGTCTGCTAGTCTGCCCACCGGATTATTTCAGTATCGAATACGAGATCAATCCATGGATGCGCCGTTCGAACGCCGTCGATTCGGATCAGGCTGTCCGCCAGTGGCATCACCTCATGCAGGTGCTCGAACAGGACGTAGGCGCGGTTCTGGAACGAATGAAGCCGGTGCCGGGACTGCCCGACCTGGTGTTCACAGCGAACGCCGGTATCGTCGTGGGAGGTAAAGCGGTGCCGAGCCGTTTTCGCTATGCCGAGCGGCGGAAGGAAGAGGCGTATTTTGAAGAATGGTTTCGCGGGCAGGGGTACGAAGTCGTGACACTGGATCCGGGCCGCTTCTTCGAGGGAGCCGGGGATCTCCTGGGATTTCCCGACACCTGGTTCGGCGGCTATCGACAACGATCGGATATCCGTGTATTACCGACGCTCAGCGAGTGGTTTCATCGAGAGATCATTCCACTCGAACTGGTCGACAACCGGTTCTATCACCTTGATACCTGCCTGTGTCCCTTGAGCGGCGGTGAACTCCTGTACTTTCCTCCCGCCTTCGATCACTACGGGCAAGAAGTGCTTGCCGAACGGATTGCTCCCTCTAGACGTCTTGTGGTGCCGGAGACGGAGGCTCTCCGGTTTGCCTGCAATGCCGTTTGTGTGGGGAAACACGTCGTGCTGCCCGCAGGCTGTCCACAAACAGAATCACTCCTGACCTCGCGCGGCTATCTCCCTTACCCAGTTCCGCTCGATGAATTCATGAAGTCCGGCGGCTCGGCCAAGTGTCTCACTCTAGCGCTTGACTGATCCGTACGGCTGCTGAAAATGCCCTCCGTTTTCACCCGCCCAACCCTGGCGCGCCGAGACGCGCCGATTCCCAAGCGTCGTTCTCGGCTCGTGAAAATCCTCAATGCACCCCTCGGGAAAAGAGTTGTTCCGACAGCTCGGGGTTGGGTGGGTGAGAATGCGACGCCTCCGGTGTTCACTCGCCTGCGGCCTAGTTAGCGGAGCATTTTGAGCAGCCTCTTGGTCCGTACATGCGGAATCAGAACAATGAGGGAAATTCCGTTTGACGGATGACTGTTGACCCGATAACGCAGGATGCTCAAAAAGTTCGTCCAGCAAGGTCGCAGCGAGTGAAGGGCCGAGGCGTACCCTTGGGGTACGTTGAGGGTCTGAACAATGCGAGAACGCTGTATGGGAAAAGGCGCGTCTCGGCGCGCCGGGGCCGGGCGGGTGAGACAAGCGACTATTTCAGCATCCTGCTAGGGTTTTTTTTGCCGGAAGAGGAACGATCCATACAACCCGGCGATGGCGATGGTGACGAGTTCGATCGTCAGCAACAGTCGGCTCACGATGGCTTCGGGTGTCGGTGGGCTAAAGATGAAATGCAGGCCGAGGAATTCGGGAGCCTGTGACGGCGAGGTTTCCCAGGGTGGGAAGAGGATCGCGAGGGAGAGCGTGGCAACCATGCAGTACAGGATTTCGACGTTAAGCTGTCCTGGTTTCGCTGTTGCACTTGGTGGTGATGGCTTCGGTGGCGGGGAGGCGTCAACGTGGTCTGCGTGAAGCCGTTGGCCGCATTGCGAGCAGTAACGGCTAATTTCCGGGAGCTCACGTCGACAGGATGGGCAGGTTTTCATAGGCGATCCGTGCGTAACCTACACGGAACCGCGTCGGTTTACTAGATGGAGGAAAGAGGCGAAGGATCAGAAACTATAGCTGACGCCGAGGCTGAAGGTGAGTGCGCTGTAGGTCGCGCGAAACCCAAACGGGTCTGCCGCGTCGTTGTCATCATTCGAGGTATAGCCTAATCGTGCGCGGTGGTACTGCATCTCACCAACCAGAGCCCAGTTATGGGTGATGTAATAGCGGGCGCCCACTTCGGCATTCAGCCCGATCGCAGTGGCCGACTGTCCTGGAGGAGCCTCAGGGCCTTTCAGTCTAGCAAAGTACAACGCCGGACCGACTCCGACATAGGGTTGAAGGCGATGGCCCGGGTAGCGAAACATTAATGTGGCCACGTCCCAAATGATCATGCGATGGCTGAGACCGGATAAGCCATCAAGATTTGCAAAACCTCCGGGTCCCGAGAGTGTCAGCGAGCCTTCTTTCACGTGAGGATTCGCAAAGGATAGCCCTGTTTCGATTCCTACCCAGGGTGCCTTCGTAAAGTAGTGTCCAAGTTTAGCCCCCAGCATGAGCGAGTTTTTCAAAGGTTGGTCGGAGAGGTTAAGGCCGCCGATTCCGTGCTGTGTCACCTCACCACTACTGAGGGCTTGCGGGAAGGTCATCCCGACCTGCCCTGACACGTAGGTTTCTGCATAGACGTGAGGTGCGAAGAGCATAATCGGAGTCAGCAGAGCCAGTAGGCTCTTGAGCGGGAAACACCTTGTCGATTGGATGGTGTTCATAGCGGTCTCCCTTGCGTGTCACTCTCACGGGCAGTATTTCATCCTAATCGTCCGGTGCGTCAGGGCGAAGGAAATTGTGAAATCCGACATGCTGAGAATACAGCCTATGTACCCGCTCTTCCGGCTCTGTGTCGGTAGGGGCTGGAGAGCCTGGTTGGGTTGATATATTTCGAGGATTGTCTCTCCTTCATTGACAGGTGAAAGAACTGCTTCCTATAATCTGGGTGACGTACAAATCCAGGTCATATATCCCTTCCGCCGCACACACGTTTCATTCATGCCATCGATCCATCGCATAGGAGTCATTGGAGCCGGCGCTTGGGGTACGGCTCTGGCGAAACATCTCGCGGAGAAAGGTCTCGACACGCTGCTCTGGGCCTATGAACGGGAGGTTGTGGATGTCATTAACGGGAAACACGAGAATCCGGTCTTTTTGCCAGGCGTCGCGCTCCCCACATCGCTCGTGGCCACCGGGTCATTGGTCGACATCACCCAACAGAGCGAGGGGCTGCTCTTTGTAGTGCCATCACATCTTGCACGTCCTGTATTGCGCGAGCTGGTTCGGTCCCTTTCCGCTCCAATCCCGTTCGTCAGCGCGACAAAGGGGGTTGAGGAAGATACGTTGAGTTTGATGACACAGGTGATCACCGACCACCTTCCTCCTGCCATGCACCAGGACCTCATGGTGTTGTCAGGTCCGAGTTTCGCCGCAGAAGTCAGCGCAGGGAAACCGGCGGTGCTCTGTTTAGCCGGGAGCAATGTGGAATTGGTCAAGACATTCCAAGCGGCGTTGATGACTCCGGCCTTTCGGGTGTATGCCGACAGCGATGTCTTGGGCGTCCAGCTCGGCGGAGCACTGAAGAACGTGATGGCGCTTGCGGCCGGCGTGGTAGATGGATTGGGGCTCGGTCATAATACGCGGGCGGCGTTAATTACGAGAGGATTAGCTGAGATGGTGCGGTTGGGTGTCGCGATGGGTGCGGATCCACGAACATTCTACGGACTGTCCGGCGTCGGCGACTTGGTGTTGACCTGCACGGGAGCATTAAGCCGGAATCACACGGTCGGTGTTCGATTGGGGAAGGGTGAGCGGCTGGAGATGATCCTCGGCAGCATGCAGGCCGTGGCCGAAGGCGTGCGGACGGCGAAGGCGGCGTTAGGACTTGCGCGACGCCATCGCGTCGACATGCCGATCGTGCAAGAGGTCAATGCGGTGTTATTCGAGGGGAAGTCATGCCGCAAGGCGGTGACCGATCTGATGGAGCGCGATGCCAAGCCGGAGAAAGGGCAGCCATGAATCCTGAAGCGCTTGAACGACTGTTGACCGAGGTGCAGAAGGGTACCCTGCCCGTGAAGGCAGCGATCGGGCAGCTCCGCACCTTGCCCTTTGAAGATCTTGGGTTTGCGTCAGTGGATCACCATCGGTCATTACGGCAGGGGTTCCCCGAGGTCATCTTCTGCGAGGGAAAGACGTCGGCCCAGATTCGCGCCATCGCGAAGGCACTGTTGAAACACCATCGTCCGTTGTTGGCGACGCGTGCGACTCGCCAAGTCGCCATGGTCATCAAGCGGCTTGACCGTCGAGCGGTCTATCATGACGAGGCTCGCATTGTGTCGATCCGTGACCCCACGCGACGGCTCCAAGGGCACATCTTGGTGATCACCGCAGGCACCTCGGACATTCCTGTCGCAGAAGAAGCGAGAGTGACGGCGGAAGTGATGGGGAGCAGGGTTGAGACGCTCTATGACGTGGGCGTGGCCGGCATTCATCGGCTGCTGGAGCGTCAGAGCCGGCTGATGCAAGCCCGAGTGGTGGTGGTAGCCGCAGGAATGGACGGAGTCTTGCCGAGCGTGGTCGGCGGGTTGGTTCCCTGCCCGGTCGTGGCGGTGCCGACGAGCCGGGGCTACGGCGCAAGTTTCGGAGGGCTTGCCGCGTTGTTGACGATGCTCAATTCGTGTGCGGCGGGGGTTGGAGTGATGAATATCGACAACGGCTTCGGGGCAGGCTGTCTTGCCCATCGCATCAATGTGCTGGGGCAGGCGTGAAATGTAAAACGTGAAAAGTTAAACGGTAGGAGAGGCATTCTTGATGAGCACCTCTCACGTTTCACATTTTACGGTCTATTATTTCACTTCTATCGTTCCCCGTTTCGGCCAGGCAACCATCTGTGTTCTGGGACCTTTCTCGCCGTTCGCCAACAACTTGGCGCGCACTTCGAACTGATAGAGCCCTGCCACCGACGGGATTTTTTTCAGATCCAATCCGTCCCACGTCAAGAGGACAGAGATGTGTGGAGGGGCGCCGTCGGTCGAGGCGGCGTGTGGCTCCAGCGTGGTGCGGGTGGTCAGAAAACGGAGCGAGTTCTTTGACGGCGACGTGATGAACGAGGACACTTCCAGTAGTGTGGCGCCGTCCAGCTCCTTTGGCAGCTTGACTACGGCAGAAAACTGCAAAGAGCCGGATGAAATGGTATAGGGGTTGGGTGAGACAGTCAGGTTGAGAATCTTGATCTCCGGCTCTGGCCGAGGGGCTCGTTGAGGTTTCGATTTTGCCGAGGCGTCAGGTGGGGCCCAGAGTACCAGCGCGATGCAGAGCAGCATCCAGGCCATCCGACCAATTGAGGATCCGAACAGCGTTGAAGGGAGTGCGATCAAGGGCCTGCAGATTGTCATAGGGGATTAGCGCGTCACGAGATTGTTGGTGCGAAAAATCAAGACGTAGGGTGAGTTCACTGGGGATAACATAGCGTTGATGGGCTGTCAATGTATTCGGCCCAACGATACATGAACGTATCCGATTCACTGATGAAATTGATCGATCGTCAATGATTCAATAGAATCTGCTTCACGAGAAACACTCGTGCTCTGTGTGATCGCGACGAACGATTATGAGCCTTCCAACCTTCTGAGCCGATTGCCGTTCGCAGGCCGCTTGGGTAAGATACGTGCGGTCAAAATTGAGTAGGGGAAAGGACGCATATGGGCGCGCATCTCCATTTCGATTGTTATTCGGGTATTAGCGGCGACATGACCCTTGGTGCGCTTGTCGATGTGGGAGCCCCGTTTTCTGACTTGGTGGGCGGGTTGAAGCGGCTCCGGCTTGCAGGGTTCACGCTGCGGAAGCGGCGGGTACATCGCGCAGCGATCCATGCCACGAAAGTGGACGTGGTGATCATGTCTGGATGGAGTAAGCCGCTCTCTCTTCATCGGATTCACGCCATCCTCTCTGCGAGTCGGCTCTCCGACAAGATCAAGGAGCAGAGCCGATCGGTGTTCGATCGATTGGCCGAAGCAGAAGGGCATGCCCATCGCGTGGCCAAGGACCATGTCCATTTCCATGAAGTCGGGGTCCTGGATTCGTTTGTCGATATCGTCGGCGGGCTGATCTGTTGCGATCTGTTGGGCGTGACGCGTGTGACGTCTTCTCCCGTCAATGTTGGAGCGGGGACACTGCAATCTGCTCACGGGATATTACCGGCGCCCGGTCCGGCAGTGGCCATTCTGGCAAAAGGGATTCCGATCTACAGCGCCGGTCCTCCTCGCGAGCTCACCACGCCGACCGGCATGGCCCTATTGCGCACGCTGACGTCTGAGTTCGGCCCTATGCCGGTGATGACGCCGACCGCCATCGGCTATGGAGCAGGCGATGCCGACCCCGACGGCTGGCCGAATGCTCTGCGGGTGTTTCTCTCCAACCCGCCGTCCCGAGGAGTGCGCGAGCGAGATACCGTGCTGGAGCTTGAAACGAACCTCGACGATGTGAACCCGCAAACGTACGAATATGTGATGGAGCAGCTATTCGCATGTGGGGCGCTCGATGTGACACTGGCGCCGGTCATCATGAAACGTGGGCGCCCCGGCATCGTGCTGACCTGTCTTGCAGCCCCGGCACAGCAGGATCAGATTCTTGATGTCCTGTTTCAGGAAACGACGGCATTGGGAGTCAGGATTCGTGAAGTTGTGCGCCAGATCCTCCCGCGGCGGTTTGTCTCGGTGAAGGTGCGCGGAGGAGTCGTTCGGATCAAGATTGCCGATGTGAATCAGGCAACGGTCAAGGCAGCCCCGGAATATCTCGATTGTAAGCGGATTGCCGAACGAACGGGCCGTCCTGTAAAGGAGGTGCTCGAAGACGCGGCCCATGCCTATGCAAGACAGCGGGTAGCTAGGTCGACGGGCCGGGGATGACGGTCCTACTTTATACCCTTTTGTTTCTTGTTTCTGTTGGAGTGACGCTGGGCGCTTGCACACTCTTTACGAACGCGATTGAATGGGTGGGTAAACGGTTCAATCTGTCCGAAGGCGCCGTTGGCGGTGTGTTGGCGGCCATCGGTACCACGCTTCCTGAAACGTCGATCCCCGTCATTGCCATTTTTTTTGGGGACAGCCGTGCCGAAGCAGAGGTGGGGTTGGGCGCGATCCTCGGCGCGCCCTTCATGCTGACCACCCTGGTGATCCCCATCTTGGCCGTCTTGCTGATGGTGTATGCCAGATTGGGGAAGCGAGCCGCCGCCTTCCGATTGAACTATCAAAATGTGAGAGGCGATCTCTCATTCTTTGTGGCGGCCTACAGTGTCGCGCTGGTCTGTGTGTTTATTCCGTCTCGACTGATGCATGCTGTCGCTGCCGTCGGGTTGATAGGGCTCTATCTCTATTACGTCAAGCTGAAGTTCAGTGAGACTGATGAGGAGGGGGGCGAAGGGGGACTTGAGCCGCTGCTCTTTGCCAGAAAGAAGGCTATTCCGTCGTTTGGACTCATCGGTCTTCAAGCCATCATCGGCCTGACCGGACTCGCGCTTGGCGCGCATCTCTTTGTGCTCGCAGCGGAAACGATTGCAGGAGCCCTGTCGATTTCTCCATTGATTTTGGCCCTCCTCGTCGCGCCCTTGGCGACCGAGTTGCCCGAGATGTCGAACAGTTTTCTCTGGCTCTATCGAAAGAAAGATCGGTTGGCGATCGGGAACGTCACCGGCGCGATCGTCTTTCAAGGCACCATTCCGGTCTCGATCGGGCTTCTGGGTACGGACTGGACGTTAGCGCCGACGGCATTGATTACGATGGTGCTCGCGGTGACGGCAGCCACCTTCTTATTAGCACAGGCGGCGTGGGGTGCGCTTTGGCGGCCCTGGTT
>JBBRRN010000042.1:0-13610 GCA_038200685.1 Nitrospirales bacterium | reverse complement strand
TATTGCCCACCAAGCACTGACCTGAAAATCGCCGGGCGATCAGGTCAGCTAAGAGCGAGAGCACCTGGCCGGTGCGACGATCCTGGACCCCACGAACCCGCAGCACCATGCCAAACCCTGGCCCATCGACCGATCCGTACAACATACAGTGAACCCCTGCGACAGTCGCTGTCCCCTGCATCGATGCCGGAATCAGATCCCCTTCCCACTGAATAGCAGGGTGACGCCCGGGTGACGAAGTTGTGGCCCTCCAGGCGCAGGGAACACCCGCCACATCCAGCTCGGCCAACATCCATGTGACCGTCGGCCAATCCGGCATCCCGCTTTGAAACGTCCATTGAGCCACCTGCTCCAACGACAAGGGTTCGAGGCTCGGTGCCGCCACTTCCTCCAGCTGCGCTTCCTCGCACACCACATAGAGTTCGCCCTGCGGATCGAACCAGAAACGGAGCTTGCCTTCGTTTAACTCGGCTTGGATCACCCCCAGTGTCGAACAATCAGCCCCTTCCTGTTCAAACATCGAAAAATCCGTGACACCGGTCATCGTCAGTTTCGCGACCCGAGACATCTGGTGAATACGATAGCGGATCACCACGGTGACTGTGGTCCCAGCCGGTACTTCTCGCCCCGATGCTTCGTCCAGCAGCCGTCGCTTGGACACCTGCACGTCCGTGACATACCCACCTCGAAACCCGCCGGTATGAGCCAGCAGCCATCGTACGTCCTCGATATTTACAACATGACATTTCATTGGGTGAAGGCTCGCCGGCACTGACGGATCATGATACATAACGAGTTCACACTAGTATGAGCGCTTCGGCTGCACTCGCCAATATTCAGGCAAGAAACGCGAGCAGGACGCTCTCTCGCATTGTGTATGGAAGTGTATAAGAAATAGCTGAACCGCGTCACAAAATCGACGCACACGCCCATGAAGGCCCGATGCATACTCGTGTAGGACGATAAGGGTCAGAGAGGTGAGCCCATTGGCGAAAGGCTCGTCACAAGAAAAGACTGCAGATGATAATCAGAAGCCCTCATGAATCATATGAGCTGGCAGAGGTACGAGAAAATGTATCTGCTCGCGCCTCTCATTTGGCTTCTATACGATGTCGTGGCAAACCGTCTTGAATGATGAGCCTAGAACATCGGCTGTTGCTGTTTCAGCCCTTCCACCTGACGCTCTAACTCCTCGACGCGATCTTGCAGGCGGGCGTTATCGAGCCGAAGCATATCCAAGCGATCCAACAACTGTTCTTGCTGAATCTCTGTCCACTCCAGCGTTCGTTTTAGCCCGTCCAGCTCTAGCTGAATCTGTTGCCGTTCCTCGGTCATGACTGACATGTGTCTTCCAGATTCCTTACAAAGAAAAATTCTTGCGCAGTATATGTCCAGAACGAACGGATGTCCATATCAACTTGCGAAAAACTTCCTTGGAGACGAAAATATTTTCAACTTGGATCCTCTATTCATCATTTTTTTACTACTGACGAACTTTTGACTTGACAAATACTGAAGACAGTCCTCATCCATGCACCATCACCTCACCCGGCCCTTGATTCAAGAACACTGCTGCTGCAATCGCCGATCTGCGCTCGGACGATCCAGCGGGCTCACCCTCGAATCCTCACCATACTGCATGCGTACGCATCGCGGTCTCGAGTGAACTGGCATATGCCATGAAGGTACGGGCACGCGCCTTCCAGTTTAGACCTGGAGTTCCCACTTCTCGACTTAGAGACTTGACGTTGCCCTCCTTCCTATGACACTAAGTGGTATGCGCGCCGTCTGCCTGAAACATGTTCCCTTTGAAGGGCCCGGAGCCTTCGCAACGGCCCTGACCGCGCGAGGTGTGAGCCTGGAGCGGTATCTCGTGCCACAAGATGGACTACCCAAAGATGCGGGAGATCTCTTGATCGTGATGGGCGGGCCGATGTCGGTGAATGATTCAGATCAGTGGATTGCAGAAGAGACATCGTTTATTCGGTCGGCACTTCACGCCGACACACCTGTGATCGGCGTGTGCCTGGGGAGCCAGTTCATGGCAAAATCGTTGGGCGCAACCATACGTTCGGGCAAGGCACTAGAAATCGGCATGACGCCGGTCACGCTCACAGCTGAGGCAAAACAGGACCCTGTGTTCAGGGCGCTGCCGGAGTCATTCGACGTCTTCGAGTGGCACGGCGAGGTGTTCGATCTCCCCAAAGACTGTGTATCCTTAGCCGGCTCCGGCATCGCCCCCCTGCAAGCCTTTCGCTATGGCACTCGCGCCTACGGGCTTCTATTTCATTTGGAGATGGAAGAGAGCGGCATCGATTCCCTGTCCCGCGAGTGTACGCCAGACCTCACCAAGGTACACCTGACCGCCCAACAGGTGAAAGCCTCGGCCCTTCCCCACCTCCCACAACTCCATCGCATCGCCCATCGACTTATCGGCCACTTGCTTGATTCTGCGCATTGATTACCGCCTCGTTCCTGAAGTAGCCTAGGGGCTCCGCCGCGACCTCAATGCGGTTCATTCTAGAAAAGGAGCACTCTGCACCATGGCCGGTTTTCCAATTGAAGTCGCAACTAGAATTAAATCACTCCCTCCCTATCTGTTTGCCGCCATCGACAAGATGAAGCAGGCAGCGATTGCCAAGGGCGTCGATATCATCAACCTCGGCATCGGCGATCCGGATTTGCCGACACCAGCTCCGATTATCGAAAGCCTGGCTCTGGCGGCCAAGAACCCCAAGCACCATCAATATCCCTCCTACGAAGGGATGTTGTCGTTCCGAACCGCGGTGGCCGACTGGTACAAACGACGTTTCAATGTGACGCTGAATCCTGCCGACGAAGTGCTGACCCTGATCGGCTCGAAGGAAGGAATCGGGCACATTCACTTGGCGCTTGTCGATCCGGGCGATATCGTCCTGGTCCCGAGCCCCGGCTATCCGGTCTACCCCGTCGGCACCAACTTCTGCGGCGGCGTCTCGCACCTCATGCCACTGACAAAGGCAAACGGTTTCTTACCTGACTTGAACACGATCCCAAAGGATGTGGCGAAAAAAGCCAAGCTGATGTGGCTGAATTCGCCGAATAATCCCACGTCGGTCGTCATGACCAAGGACTACTTCAAGCGCGTGGTCGAGTTTGCGCAGGAAAACCAGGTGATCGTCTGCCACGATGCGGCCTACTCGGAAATTTATTACGATGGCAAACCTCCTGTCAGCTTCATGGAAATCGATGGAGCCAAGGACGTCGGCGTGGAGTTCCATTCACTCTCCAAGACCTACAACATGACGGGCTGGCGCATCGGCTTCGTCGTCGGCAACACGGATGTTTTGGCCGCACTGGGCAAGGTGAAGAGCCAGCTGGACTCCGGCGTGTTCGAAGCTGTGCAGGCCGCAGGGATCACGGCACTGGGATTGGATGATTCCTTCACAGACGGCCTACGCAAGATCTATCAGGAACGGCGTGACACCTTGGTGCCTGGGCTGAAGAGTCTGGGCCTCGAAGTCGATCCCCCACCGGCTGCGTTCTATATCTGGGTCACCGCGCCAAAGGGATACACCTCCGCCTCATTCACGGCTCACTTGCTGGAGAAGGCCGGAATCGTGACGACCCCAGGCAACGGATTCGGGGCGCCGGGGGAAGGATATATCAGGATGACCGTCTGTACGTCGAAAGAGCGATTGGCGGAAGCGGTGGAGCGCATTAAGAAAGCGGGGTTCTAAGACCGTAAAACGTAAAAGGTGAGACGTGAAAGGTGAAGAAAGTAGGGACTGTTCCGAACTCGTTTCACGTCTCACGTTTCACATCTAACGTGGCTTCTATGGAGACAGTGTTCATCGGATTCGGTTCAAACGTCGGTGATCGAGTCGATTTTTGCGATCGGGCGGTGACGTTGCTGAGCCTGTTGCCACACTCGCAAGTCGCGGGGGTGTCGTTACTGTATGAAACCGAGCCCGTGAACGATCACGCCCAACCTGGCGACGGCTGGTTCTTGAACGGGGTCGTGCAGCTTGAAACGGATATCACGCCCAACAGCCTCTTGGCTATACTCCATGAAATTGAACGTGCGCTCGACCGGGATGAGGAAAACCGATCAGGCCCCAGAACCATCGATCTGGACATCTTGTTCTACGGCCAACGGGTTATCGACGAACCAGATCTCGTAGTGCCGCATCCCCGCATGCACCATCGCCGGTTTGTCCTCATGCCGTTGAGTGAGCTCGATCCGCTCTTTGTGCATCCGTTACTCCAACGCACCATCAGCCAATTGCTCGCCGGGGCCGAGAAGCAACCTGAGGTCCGCCTTCTGTTTCCTCAGCCCTCGACCCGCTATGGGTCTCGCCCTGCTTGCAGCCCGCCGCCAGACTCATGAAGATTATACGTACTGTACCCTCCATGACTGCGTGGAGCGAACGACTACGCCAGGAAGGTGTGACCATCGGATTCGTGCCCACCATGGGCGCGCTGCATGACGGCCACCGCGCGCTCATTCGAACCTCACGATTACGATGCGATGCACTCGTCGTGAGTATCTTCGTGAACCCGGCACAGTTCAGCCCAACGGAAGACCTATCCAAGTATCCCCGCCCAATCGCACGAGATCGGGCACTATGCCGAGAGGAAGGAGTGGATGTCTGCTTTGAGCCCACTGCCGGAGGCATGTACCCCGCAGATTTTCAAACCATCGTGACCGTTCCTGTGATCGCTCGTCGATGGGAAGGAGCAGCCCGGCCGCATCACTTCACTGGTGTCGCCACAGTGGTGACGAAACTATTCGGAGCCGTACAACCCCATCTCGCCTGGTTCGGACAGAAAGATTACCAACAGGCCGCGCTGGTTCGGCAGCTTGTGCACGATCTCAATCTCGGTGTGAAGATTCAGATACGCCCGACAGTCAGAGAACGGGATGGATTGGCCATGAGTTCGCGCAACGTGTATCTCAGTGCCAACGAACGTCGGATGGCGCCCTTACTTTCTCAGGCACTACGAGTCGGTAGACGGATGATTGCGGATAGGGTACGTGACGTGGCGGCGATCGAACAAGCCATGCGGCAGCCCCTCAAACGGGAGCCCACCATTCATGTCGAGTACCTGGCCGTCTGCGACCCGGATGGTCTAGAGCCTCTGCCCATCGTTGCACCTCACGCGGTACTCTTGGGCGCAGTCCGGATCGGCTCGGTCCGCTTGATCGATAATATGCTGGCAAAAACACCTACTGGAAGGCGTCGCGCTACGCTGCCCCCTGCTCAGCCACAATCGGTTCGATAATCGCCGGCGAGTAGGTAGCCGGCTTCACCCATTTCCCATCTTCACGCTTATAGCCACCAACCTTGCTCATGTTGGACCGATGCACTTCTCGAAAGACCGGATCCATATCGATGCCATAGGACACCGCCGCGCCATAGACGACATAGAGAAGGTCGGCCATCTCCTTGGCAATGGATGAAAGATCTTCCGCCACGAACGCTTCTTTCAACTCATCGAATTCCTCCTGAATGAGTTTGACGCGCAGCTCCCGTGTCTGTCTGTCGACGACCGTCGGGACTGAATTCACCACGATGTCAAAGGTTCGATGAAAGGCTTCTACCATCGCTTGCTCGTCAGCCATCAGGGACTCCTTATTCGCTGTCATAGGGCAACGCTTTGCGCGAGACCAATTCCACCGGATCCAACATGGGAATCTCTTTCTCAGATGAGATACCGAGTTCCTTGAACCGACGAGCCGCCGGCAAGATTCTCGTCTCGAGCGATCCGACCGCTTTATTATAGGCCAAGACACTTTTCTCAAGCGCCTGCCCGACGTCATTCAAATGCTCTGTCAGCACCGCCATCCGCTCGTAGAGATCCTTTCCCAATCTCCCGGCCTCCTCCGCATGCTCAGTCAATCGCTCCTGCCGCCACCCGTAGGCGACCGCCCGTAAGAGGGCCATGAGCGTCGTGGGTGTGGCAAGAACCACGCTCCGAAGAAATCCGTCCTCAATGAGTCGAGGGTCATGCTCCAGCGCGGCGCCAAGAAACTGTTCACCCGGCAGAAATAGCACAACAAACTCCGGCGCCTGTGCAAATTGATTCCAGTAGGCTTTTACACTCAGCTCGTCCATGCGCGACCGCACTTGAGCGGCATGGCGCCGCATGCCTTCAAGCCGTTGCTCTTCAGTCGCTGATTCATGCGCATCCAGATATCCCGCCAGTACGGTCTTGGCATCCACAATGATCTGCCGCCCACCCGGCAACTGGACGACCATGTCGGGACGGAGCCGGCCTCCATCGACTGTAATGGACTCCTGCTCGAAAAAATTGCAATGCGCGACCATGCCGGACAACTCGGCCACGCGTTTGAGCGTGATCTCACCCCATTGGCCGCGGATGGCGGGCGCACGGAGCGCCTTCACAAGGTTGCCGGTCTCCGACTGCAGCCGCTGCTGTGACTCAGCCAGAAGTTTGAGATGCTGATCGAGGCCGCCATAAGCCGATTGCCTCGATTGCTCCAGCTGCCGGAGCTGGTCATCATACCGATGCAGCGAATCTTGGAGAGGTTTGACCAAACTATCGATCGCCTGTTGCCGCTGGGCGAGATCGCCCTTGGCCTCAGCCTGGAGTGTTTCGAATGAGCTGCGTGCCAGGCTCAAAAATACTTCGTTGTTCTGTTTAAGGGCTTCGCCGGAAAGCGCTTGAAATGTCTCAGCTAATTCCTGTCGGGCCTGGCCCAACAGCATCTTCTGTTCATTGAAATGGAATGCGGCCTCCGTGGCCTTGGTCTCAGCCACCGCACGGGCCTCAGAGGCTTTCGAAAGATCCTGCCTGATTCGATCAAGGGCGAGGCGATCTCCCTCAGCCTGTCGGCGCAATTCGTCTGCCAGCGATTCTGCCCGCTGCGCCCGTTCACCAATAGTCAGCAGTTCGGCCTGCACGCCCGCACGTATACGGGCTGCAACCAAAAACCCGACGATCAACGCGCCAAGAAAAGCTCCGGCGAGAACTCCTGCACCAAATACCGTGATGTCAATCATGGGTGACCGTCCACGTCATGCCGCTGACCCGCAGTGGACTAGGATGTTGGTATTGCCACAAAGGAAAGAACGCTGGCGAAGAATACGTAACGGTCCATGAAAGGTCAAGAATCTCATGCCTGTGTATCACGCCACAAGAGATGAACTGACTGTTTCCCATCGTCACCATGTCGTGGAGAGATGATGGCGTTTGGCGCGCATATTTCTTGTGCCGACAACAACTATCTAGTCTCGGATGAGCCGGGGACTAGATCGGACTCCAGGAATCTCGGATCGTGGGGTGGTCAGTTACCCTCTTAAGACGAGTGTGGCCGGCAAGCACCACATCACCCCAGCCATACGCTACGGACTAGTTCGAAGCCAACTTCATGACAAAAGTTGCGAAGGCCATGTAGGGTCTCGCCTACAGCGCTGCATCACATTCCCCTTGCAGCGCTCGCTTCGTCACTGCGCGAGCACACCTCATAAGCTATTGAAAATGTGGCGTCTCGTCAGTTCAATCCTGAAATCGGCAAGTATTCCCCCGCTAGAAAATTTGGCATCTGCCTTGCTCAGTTACAACAACAGCAGTAGCATTCCTCATCTTTGGCCTCAGGGCGGTGATCTGATCAGATTGCTAAAGGGAGGGGGGGAGAGCATGAATGAACAGAGAGCAGTGACAACATGGATCCCGATTTGTTGCGTCTGTCACCAAGTCAGAGATGATCGACAGAGTCATGATTGTCCCACTCAAAATGGTTTCGATGCATGGATGTCGCTGAGATCATTTCTGCGCCACTACCGCGTCACACGAGGCACATACCAGTTGACGCATACCTATTGTCTGCATTGCATGGAGCGACTTGGGCTCGATCAGCCACAACCAGGAAAAAGGATCGGGCACCCGCAATCAAAACCCTCCAGGAAAAGATCAGACCGCGTGTCGTCCGCGCCGTCGGCCCGGCGTATGAGTGCGACCTAGATCACCTCGTATCGCGCGACAGCAACATTTTCTGACACCAGGTTTTCACTGCGTGACTAACAGGATATTGAGACAGTCACTCGAACTCGCCTACCTCAGCAGCTACGTTCTCCTCTCGACGCAGTATGAACCGGCTCTCGGTGGAAGCCTCACCACCTCAGCGCCTGGACGTTCCACGTCGAAGCACCCGAGAATGAGTGATCATTTCGTTATCCATCACGGGCAGGGGGAACTCCATCGAGTAGGGCTGAGGCGCGGAGCTTATATTCTTAGGCAGGCATTGTGACAGATGATCCTAATCTCCTTGCATACACAGCAAGCTGAGGCCGTGAGTGCCATCACCGTGTGGCTCTACAAGATTGCATCATGATTCGTGACATCACGCAGTAGCTCCAGCACGTACCCGAACAATGATTTCTCCTCGCTCCGCATCCAGACTGATTTGATCGCCTTCTTTCAGACCGGTGGTCACGCCGGACACATTCGCAACCGCCGGCAACCCGTACTCACGGGCAATGATGGCCCCATGTGACAGGGTTCCGCCCATCTCCGCGACCAACCCCGCGGCTACGCCGAATAATGGTGCCATACCTGGATCGATGACCGAGACCACGAGAATGTCGCCACGGCAAACTCTGGCCCAATCCTCCATCGATCGAACAAAGCGAACTGGTCCTATAACCTGCCCCCCACTGATGGGAATGCCTCGGAAGACCCCATCCCGCTCCACAATAGACGATGTGTCCGTGCCTCGAACCGCCTCGCGCCAATCCTGAATAGTATCGGGAACAGTGATCATGGCGTCATGGTCTCGCTCAGCCCGGCGAGCCTGAATCATCCCTTGCCAATCGCGCGATCCTCCAGCTAACAAATCGGCGCGTGCTTCGACCCTGAGGTAGAAAATATCCTCAGGCGATGAGAGTCGCCCCTGTTCGACCAGCCACTTGCCGAGACGAAGCAAAAGAGTCCTTGTCGCTGCAGAGTAGTACATCAGATGATGCCGGTTCGCCTCCCGCAAGGCAAAAAACCGGCAAAGCCGTCGATACCACCAAGAAAAAAAGGCCCACCGATGGAACCGCCATCCAAACCTCGTGCGAATCTCTGCAAGCGCTCGTTCTCGCACTCGTGTTTGGCGTTGAAGAATGTCAGCAGGAGTGGCACTCGTTGGAGCCAGAACCTGCGTCCGCAATACCGATAGCAATAAATCCGGCCGGTCAGCGAATCGAGGCGACATGACGTCCGACTCACCGACGCCGCGGTGGCCATAGTCGTCGAGGTACCGGGTGAAGGCACGGAGAACCTCGGTTCCTTCGAGCTTGCGACGAACTTCACCTGGATCCCATCCCTCCCCAGTAAACAGCGACATCGCTGATGGGTCGCGCCGGACCATGTCCGCTATTTCAGCCAACCGGACAATCTGTTGTGCGCTGATCACCGCCGCCTGCCCCTGCAACGCCCCGTTCAGCAACGCTCTCCAATCTTCTCCTAGCCAGCAAGGCAGGACGGCGCCTAGCGCGTGCAAACACTGCGCGACTCCTCCCGCGATTCCGAATGTCAGCTCTTGTTCATCGAGCCGTTTCGCAATCGCATCAAGACGCAAGGAGATTTCACCACCTGAGAGAGTCTGAATCCGATCGGGACAGTGCTCTACTACCATCACTTTCATTTCCGCAAACCAGGCAGGTCCATCACGCACCGCCTTTCTCATTTCGGCCATCATCAGAACCCCGGCGCGGGCCACCGCAAACCACCCAAGCGGACAGACCTCCGGCGACCTGATAAGGACTTCCCCTCCCATCTGTTCCGTCAGCAAGGAAGGATCTCCCTTCAATTGCGCGACGAGGGAATAAAATAGCGTCATATTGATATACGGACGTCCCTTCAAGATGCGGACCGACGAAATCCCTTCTGGAATCTGGCACCCCAGACGTCGATAGGGTGCAACAATATATCGATCCATAAACTGTTCGAGAAATGATAGGCCAAGTGGACTGGGCAATTCTGGCAACGTCTCTTTGAAGTTGGCGCGCGACCACTCGCAATCGTCATTGGTCAGTCGCCGAGGCCCAACCAGACCGGAGATGGGCCGCGCTTGAAGCAGCCACAGGCCATGCTCATCATAGAGCCATTCAAGATCTACAGGGTGACCGAAGGCCTTTTCAATCTGCTTGGCCGCGCGGGCCAGGGCAAACAGTCGGTCGTCCGACAACACGGCACAACCCACAGTCTCACTCGACAAGGGTATAGATCGAAGACCTCGGTTGGTCATCCGTAACGCCTGAGTCTGCCCCACGACGGTCCGTTGGCTGATCCGAATGGGCTGACTGTTCTCGGCTATTTCAACCACATACTGGTCCGGCGTCGCACTTCCATCGACCAGAGCTGCCGCAAGTCCCGCAACCGCATTGACCATGACCTGTGTCGTTCTGCCTGTGAGAGGATGAACAGAATAGGCCACACCGGCGGCGTGCGCCTCTAACAACGGTTGAATCACGATAGCCATGGCGGGAGCCGATTTGCTCAATCCTGGTGTCGCATGGTAATTCAAGACCCGCTCGTCCCAGATCGACAGCCACAGATCCTTTACCGAAGAGCCGATCTCTTCCAGCGGAATACCGAGGCGTGTAAGGTAGACTCCCGCGAAGCTTGCATGCGGTCCATCTTCGTTTGTCGCTGACGACCTCACCGCCCACAGCCTATGCAAAGGCACATCTAACCGTCGGACCTGCTCGACAATCTTGGCCGTCAGCTCAACGATGTCGTAATTCTGAATGATGGTGCGACAGTGGGCGAGTATCCGCTGACGTTCGGCCCCGGAGGAATGCAGAGCAGCATGCCACTGTTCCACCGAAGAAAAGCCCGGCGCGTGAAGCGCGCGATCGTAGGCTTCCGTCGTCACACAGAATCCTGGCGGAACAGGGAATCCTCCTGTGAGCAGACGCGCTAATCCGAGGGCTTTCCCCCCCACAAGAGAAGGCTGCGTGCAGGAAGCCAGAGGAAGAAGAAGAGGGCGACCCATGAAAAGGATAGTACCTATAGGATAAGGAGGAGGTAAAGATCATTGACGTTCGTGCCTGTTGGACCAGTCATGATGAGCTGATCAAGCCGCTTCAATGCGGGATACGTGTTGTGGCGCTGCAATGCGCCCTTGAGATCCACCGAGAGGCGTTGCGCTCTCGCCAGGGTACTGCCATCGACCACGGCGCCGGCCGCGTCAGTCGGGCCGTCTGTGCCATCGGTGCCGATCGCCACCACCCACGCCTTGGCCAAGCCAGCAATTTCAAGAGCGGCTGCGGCAGCGAATTCCTGTGCCCTCCCGCCCGTTCCCCTTCCAGTCACGGTCACGGTGGTTTCCCCACCGGCCACCACACAACAGGGCCTCTCGAGCGGTTTGCCTGATCGCACAATATTTCTCGCCAGAACGCCGAACCGTTGCCCTTCATCTCGCGCCTCTCCTGTTAAGGCCGACCGATGCACAAGGGTTCGCAGACCTGCCTCCCTAGCCGCACGGGCCACAGCCCTGACAGCCGCTTCGTTGTTCCCGACGATATGATGATGGACTCGTCGAAACAACGAAAAGCCGGGCTTGGGAGTCTCGCTCACGAGTCCCTGACATCCCCGATCAAGATGCCGGCGTACTCGCTGAGGGACTGCCCGCCAGATGCGATAACGTTTCAGAATCGCGACGGCCTCTAGATAGGTCGTAGGGTCTGGGACTGTTGGCCCTGAGGCGATCGCGCTAAGGTCGTCACCCAACACATCGGACAGAATTAACGTCGCGATGGTGGCCTTAGTCATTTCAGCAAGACGCCCGCCTTTGATGCGCGAGAGATGCTTCCGAACCGTATTGATTTCTCGGATACTCGCCCCGCATCGTAAGAGCTCCTGTGTGGTCCGCTGTTTGTCAGCTAGGGTAATCCCTGGGACAGGAGCAGGCAGCAAGCTGGATGCGCCGCCCGACAGGAGCACGATCAAGAGATCGCGTCGCCCGAGCTCAGCAGCCATGTCACAAAGCCTGTCGGCTGCACGCCGACCATACCGATCAGGAACGGGGTGACCAGCCTCTGCCACGACGATCTGTCGCGTTGGCACGACATGGCCGTGCTTGACCACGACGAATCCTCCTTGCAGGCGAGATCCCAATCGCTGTTCTACTGCCTGAGCCATAGACGCCGTAGCCTTCCCCGCCCCGAGTACGACCACGCGATCATAACGACTCAGGTCATATCGACGTCTGCCGATGACGAACTCCTCGCTGTTTCTTGAGATGACGCGACCGACCGCCTTCCGGGCGTCGACTGCGTGCAGTCCTCGAACGATTAATTTCTTCAGAAGTGGCCGGATAGGAGAGGAAGGAATCTGCATCACACTTATACTAGAGGAGCCAGGTATTGAGAAGCTACTACAAGCCCTGAGGAATGTAGGCATTGACAAGTCACGAACGGACCCGCCAGAGCCAGAAGGCTGTTCAAAAGGCCCGTCCAGCAAGGCCGCAGCGAGTGAAGGACCGAGGCGTACCCTCTCGGGTACGTTGAGGGTCTGAACGATGCGAGAACGAAGCTGGCGGGCTTTTTCAACAACCTTCTAAGGAGTCTTGTCCTGCTTGAAACAACGGCTCGGACAAGTCTGCCGAGGAACTTTCATCTGATAGATCCCACGTGGGAGCACATCTTTCTTGAATTCAGGATTCAGTATCTTGAGCTCCAAGAAGTAGGTCCCAAATTCTTCGGCAATCGAGGTGAGGGCTCGTTGGGAATCTTTCACGTTGACGGTGACTGTTTCAGTTTCTACCGGCATATACAGATCTTTCTTGCTCAACCCCAAGTACTTCTCCGGCTGTGAGTAGATTTCCTTGGCAGCGATGATTCTCGGCACATAGCGCATCGTTTCCCGTGGCCCGTGCATCTTCCAATAGTCTGTAATATTCTGATCCTTCAAGAGGCGGCGAACTCGCTCTTCACCGGCATTGTATGAGGCCATGGCCATAAACCAATCGTTTTCCTTGAATTCCTTGAGATAGCGCAAATACTTGACCGCGGCTTCCGTCGACATCTCTAGATTGCGGCGCTCGTCGCGAACCGCGTCGCTCTTGAGACGATAGCGTCGTCCCGTGGAGGGAATGAACTGCCACGGCCCCGACGCTTTCGCCTTTGAGTAGGCGGCGGCCACGCACTTGCTCTCCACCAGCAACATATACTTGAGGTCGTCCGGCAACCCGGCATCGGCCAGCTGCTTTTCGGCGGGAGGAAAACAGCGTCCAGTTCGTTTGGCAAGAATGATACTTTCGCCCTGGTCTTCTAAAAATTGATAAAACTCATACTCGATCCGTTCACGGACCTGCCAGTTATCGAGCGGGATTGGTTGGCCGGCAAAGGTCAGTTTCTCCGGCAGCTTGAACGAACTGAGGAAGTAGCGCTCGCCTTCTCGCTTGATTTCAGGAAGAATGACAAGGCGATCTTCTGGCTCGTTGGGGTCCTCAAGAGGATCGACCAGTATCACCTCTCGCTCCAGTCCTCCATTGGTCGCAGATCGAGGCATACTCTCCTTTGCCTCGGAATGTTCGGGTTGCGGCTGTGCTCCTGTTGCAACCGGAAGCACGACCACCATCCATAGCCCACTGAGTAGCAGTACTTGCCGAACCC
>JBBRRN010000041.1:0-13628 GCA_038200685.1 Nitrospirales bacterium | reverse complement strand
AGTGCTTGCACAAGTTCTGATCGACGAAGGTCACGACCCCCACGACCATAGTGGTCGCACATCGGCGGCGCTCAGCCTCGGGGAATTTCCCGCAACCGACCAGTCCATAGCCACGCTCTCCGGAGGATGGAAGAAACGCCTGGCCATCGTCCGGTCGCTGATGCTGGAGCCGGACGCCCTCCTGATGGACGAGCCCACCAACCATTTGGATGTCGAAGGTATCCTGTGGCTGGAACGATTGTTACGGGCCGAAGCCCGCGCCTTTCTCGTCGTCAGCCATGATCGGCGCTTTTTGGAAGCCGTGACGTCGCGGATGATCGAGCTGAATCGCAGTTATCCCAACGGAATGTTCGAAGCCAAAGGGCACTATAGCGATTTTCTGGAACAGCGGGATGCCGCGCTGCACGCACAAGCCAACTATGAAGCGTCATTGGCCAATCGAGTCCGCCGCGAAGTGGAGTGGCTCCGGCGCGGGCCCAAAGCCCGCACGACGAAAGCCAAATCACGGATCGACTCAGCCGGCCGCTTGATCGAGGAACTGAACAGCGCCGACGCCCGGAAGGACCAAGGCACGGCCGGCATCAACTTCACCGCATTGGGACGCAGGTCGAAACAGTTGGTCGAGGCCGTGCAACTCTGCAAATCGCTCGGCGGGCGACCGATCGTCACGAACCTCGACCTGTTGCTCGGCCCGGGCCAGCGGATCGGGCTGCTGGGTCCGAACGGAAGTGGTAAGAGCACATTGCTCAAGCTCATCGCCGGAACCCTCAAGTCCGACGCAGGCACCATTACCCGCGCGGATAAACTGCGTGTGGTCACGTTCGAGCAGCACCGCGAATCACTGGACCAGACCTCCTCGCTCCGTCGAGCCCTCGCCCCATACGGCGACTCGGTCGTCTATCAAGACCGCGAGGTGCATCTCGTCTCCTGGGCGAAACGGTTTCTTTTCCGAGCAGAGCAGTTGGATCTCCCGGTCTCCCGCCTCTCAGGAGGCGAACAGGCGCGGCTCCTTATCGCGCGACTGATGCTGCAACCAGCCGACCTCTTGATCCTCGACGAGCCGACGAACGACCTGGACATTCCGACGCTCGATGTATTGGAAGACAGTCTGGTGGAGTTCCCCGGCGCACTGATGCTGGTCACTCACGATCGATGGCTCTTAGACCGTGTCTCCACAGTGTTGCTTGCGCTGGACGGTACAGGCCAGACCGAATGGTTTGCCGACTATGCGCAATGGGAGTCCGCGCAAGAACGCAAGGCGGGAGAACAGAATCGCGCGTCGACCTCACGACCCTTTAAGGCATCACGGGCTGAGTCGGAATCGACTCCGAAGGCAAAACGGACAGGTCTGTCCTATCGTGAGCAAAAAGAGTGGGCAAAGATGGAACAGCGAATCCTCCAGGCCGAGGAGACTATCGCCGCCTGTCAAGCCGCAGTGGAAGATCCTGCCATCGCCTCCAACGCAGCAGCGCTGCAAGAGAGATCCGAGTCGCTGGACACAGCCCGCACAGCCGCAGAGCGGCTCTATAACCGCTGGACCGAACTCGAGGGGAAACAGACGGAGTCGGCCGGACAGCCCCAGACCTAGCGGTGAAGGTTACTTGACTCTCTGGCTTGTTCGATCTCAGCTTTCACCTAGTCCTCAACCATTCAATTAAGAGCGGCGAACAGTTTCAGACCCTGCGAACAGAAAATTCTGTTTCTTTGCAGGCTCCAGGGAAATCTGTACAATACGCCCATGCGTCTATCGATCTCGCTCTATACGCTGTCGATCCTCACGTTCGCTCTCATCGTATCCGGCTGTGAAACGACCGATCGAGCCCTGACAGCAGCTGGACGAGTCGCCAGGGGCCAGACCGGACAGGCCATCATCAATCTCGCAGCGGGAAAAGATCCGGCACAGATCGCCAAGAGGCGACTGGACCAATACGCACGCGACCCCGAAGCGGTCCTCAGAGATCTGCGTGAGGCGAAGAAAGACTTTGAATCCATCCTCTCCGTCCTCGGGGTGAATGTCGGAAAAACCTGGGGGGAGAAGGAAGTTCAACTGCCCGAAGCCAAAAAATATGTAAAGTACACACAAAACTACAAGAGCCGGGCCATCGTCGACTTCGATTCAGGCGAGATCCTGGTCGAGACCCTGGACGATCAAGATCCTCAACGAAGTCTCAAGAATGCCGTCGTCACCACGCTTCTGACTCCGCAAGATCCCCGATCAGTCGATTTATTTTCCGACAAGGAGATCGTCCTCACGAATGACAAGGAGCCCTACCTCCTCGGTCTTGTCCTCGATCAGCAAAATAAACCGATACGCACACCGGCAGAAGCCGAACCATTCGCCGCTTATCTCATGGAAAAGAAATCGGGCACGCGTACCGTCGACCAAGATGGAACCAAGAAGACGGTTCAGTACGTCACCATGGGGATGGTGTCCAATCTCCCGATGAAGCAGGCGGAGAAATACCGAACGCTGGTTCACCAATTTGCACAGCAATATAACATCAGCCCCAGCCTGGTCTTCGCGGTCATCCGCACAGAGAGCAACTTCAACCCCTATGCCGTCAGGTCAGCCCCAGCCTATGGACTCATGCAACTGGTCCCCACCAGCGGAGGCCGTGAAGCCTACCGAAAAGCGAAAGGCCAGGACGTGGCCCCCTCACGAGATTATCTCTTCGATCCGGCCAACAACGTCGAGTTGGGAACCGCCTATTTGAATGTATTGATGTTTAAGCAGCTGGAAGCCGTGGACCACAATGTGTCACGCGGATACTGTGTGATTGCAGCCTACAATACCGGCCCGAGCAACGTCTTCCGCACCTTTTCGCGAGACCGCACCACGGCTGTCAATCAGATCAACAACCTCCAACCGGCCGGCGTCTATGATCAATTGCGGAAAAGCCTTCCCTACGAAGAGACCCGCCACTACTTGGAAAAAGTGACCGGTTACCGCAAATCGTTCGTCAGTTCGTCGGAGAGTGCTAACCAATAAGAAACCGCAGACGTCGTTCGCCCCTCGTATCTCGTCGTTCGCAAGCGGAAAAACCTTTTCATGTGTGCGATGCGCTTTCCCAATAGTGGCCTGCCAAGACACCGATCGCAAGCGGTGAGAACGCTGGAGGAAGTTCATTTCAGCACGAGTTGCATTTCTGATCTCGCACCTCGTAGTCGGTCACTCCACGCCTCCGATCGAGTTCGATCGTACAACAGGCTTCCAACATTCCCTTCAATTGGCAACGCCCACGTTGCACACGGGATTTCATCCCAGAGAGTGAGAGCGCTAGCTGTGTAGCGGCCTCCTTCTGAGTGAGCCCTTCAAGATCGACCAACACCACCGCCTGCCGATACTCTTCGGACAAACGTTCGATCATGGGACGAAGACAGCCGGCCAGCTCTGCACGGAGCAGGCCGGGATCCTCACGCATCGTCTGTCTGGTGGGCAACGTTTGATACGCTTCGAGGTCTGCCGCAAGCCCAGCCGGCATCTCTCTCCGGCGCCCCGGCACACGGTAATGATCGATGATCGCGTGACGCGCAATCTGGTAGATCCATGAGATCAGCCGGCTCTGATCTTGTAACCGATCGAGCCCTCGCTGCATCTTGAGCCAGACATCCTGCACAACGTCGTCGGCATCAGCTTCATTGGCAACACGCTTCGCGATGAACGCGCGGAGGCCAGCATGGATATGCTCCCAAATCGCTTGCGCTCGACTTCCATGCCAACACCTCCGCCGTTCGTTTCCATACGGTACTGTTCCTTGCTCACGCCATGCAAGTCGCCGGTTCCAACGCAACCCTTCCCCTTTGGCACGCAGCAGCCCGTATTCTTGAGCGTTCCCGTGACGGCCAACTGCTCATGGACCGTAAAGACTTCCCAGGGATTGCCGTCCGGGTCGGTAAACCAGAGCTTGTCCTGCCGCGCAATACAACATTCTATGCCCTCCTCAACCTTTTCGAGAATGCCCAGTTCCAGTAGTTGCTGTTTCCATCTCACGATGTCATCGGCAGATTCGACTTCGATGCCGAGATGGTTCACCACGCTTACCCTTCCGCTGGTCGACAGGAGCGACAAGTTCAGCGACGGCTCCATCAGATCAAACTTGGCATAGTCCGTCGTCTGCTTCTGCGGCGCCACACCAAAGACCTTCTGATAGAAGTCAACCGAGTCGGGCACGTTTCGTACATCGAGAGAGATATGAGGTCTCATGAGATTCTCCTTTCGAGTGAATGGGAAAGCGCTATGCCTACCCCTCACTTCTATAGACGGAGAACTCCTGAAAAGGACGCACATCGTGGCGCCTCCATGGCAGACGTATGCACATGCTCTGGTCAGAATCCGAGTCCGATCATCCGGGGCAGGAATCAGGCGGAGGAATGGAGCAAACGTCAGCAGCCTGGCTGCGAATGGCGGGAAGAACCTGCATGAGGCAGCCTCTAACGCCAAGCACGCAGGGAGCAATCCGTCGTGTGATCGTTCACCAATCCAGAGGCTTGCATGTAGGCATAGATGATCGTGCTGCCGACAAACCGAAACCCACGCGTCTTGAGATCCTTCGATAATGCGTCGCTTTCTGGGGTCGTGGCAGGAACCTGGGACATGCGAGTCCAGCGATTCACTTTCGGCTTGCCTCCGACAAACTGCCAGACATAGCGATCGAACGAACCGACCTCTTCTTGGACTGCGAGGAACGCCTGCGCGTTGGTCACCGCCGAGTCGATTTTGAGCCGGTTGCGGATGATGCCGGGATTCTTCAGAAGCAGGGCTTTTTTCTTCGCCGTAAATCGTGCCACCTCATTTGAGTCGAATTCCTCAAACGCTCGACGATAGCCCTCCCGCCGCAGCAAGATTGTTTCCCACGTCAGGCCTGCCTGCGCGCCTTCCAACAGCAACAGCTCGAAATGTGTCTGATCATCGTGAATCGGCACACCCCACTCTTGGTCATGATACGCGATGAAATGCGGCTTGCCACCAACCCATCCGCAGCGGATCTTGCCATCGGCAATCGAAAGAAATCGTTTAGTCATCATCTGTCTCCGTGTAATCAAAGTAACGCTGCACCAGTTAGCAGATGATTACTTCGATGGGACCGCATGGTTGGCGCAACAGAATAGTACTCCCGCAGAATGCTCAAAAAGTTCAGCATTCTCACCCACCCAACCCTGGCAGTTATTTCACCCACCCGCCCTGAGTCTGCCAAGACAGTCTCTTCGCCCAGGGACGCGCCTTGCCCCAAGCAAGGCCGCAATGAGCGAAGAGGCGAGGAGGTACAAACCGCACTTCGTGTGGACCGTTCGCCCGTAGAATGGGTCTTGGCGAATGGAAAAGCCCCTTCAGTGCTTCCGCCCTCCGAAGAACTCCTCTTCAACGTTGAGGGTCTGAACAATGCGAGAACGCCGCTGACGGAGTTTTTCAGCATCCTGCTATAGGAATGAACCATTTCGGCTTGATGCGACCAAAGTCGGTACGGACATGCTGACGAAGTGCGCGATTCGAGTCGAACACGACAGGTCCGTTTGGTCCTCGCCAAAACACCACCCAATGCCAGAACGCACGATCCCGCTCTCTGCGCCATTTAATCGCGAGCAACGCTCGATCCGGCAGAGCCTCCCATGAGGTGAAAGGCTTTTCGGTACGTGCGGGCCTGATTACGTATTGTTTGAGCAGTCTTCGGACGTGATGTGTCTCAGACCACAATCTCGAATCACCTGCAAAAATGCCAAGCCGACTCGCCTCACGTTGCGCCGACCAATAGCTCACGCCTGCCAATACCGCCAGGCTCGCAATGCCACACCCAGTTCGTTCAAGTTGTATGACCGACTTCACACCCACCTTACTTTCAGCGTTCGTTCTCCAGGCATTCGATTCGGCACATCGTTGCCATATCATGACACCTTGTCAAGAAGATGGTGGCGCCGGTAGTGGGTCAGTTTGACTTAAAGGAAATGCCGATCAATCCAGTGCTTAGCTTCTTTTATGGCAGCATCTTCAGCTTCCGTGAGTGAGTGGAATATCCCATTCGCAGAACCCCTCTTTCCCTTCATACCCAATGGCTCTTCGAGTTCGATAATATATTCGCATATCCACTGCTCATTGTGTTTCCTCGGATAAAGAGCAATTTGAATTGTGCGATAGCTAATCATCCTGTATTGCGGCATCTTTAGCCCCCGTAATCAAATCCCAGCAGACCCACAATTTCCTCAAGGGTCCACACATGATCTGATATACCTACTTCCATGGCAGGTGTCACCCGTAGCGTTTGGTGAATCCTAGCGAAGTTAGCTATTTCAAACTGACCCACTACCGTGGCGCCGGTCAGAGTATCACGCGTCACTTTACCTGTGATATGTTCGAAGGTCAGATCACCTCATCCTGACAGCGCGAGACTATGTCGGCACACACCTTACGCATCGCGTTGCTCCATCTCGCGCCGATCCCTGGCGACATCACAAAGAACCGCCGGCTTGTCGAGAAGGCCGTCAACGCTGCCGCGCGACTCGGCGCGACCTGGATCATCACACCCGAGCTCATCGTCACCGGCTATACCTTTGCCGATAACATCGGAACGAAGTGGATTGTGCCTCAGCCAGACCCGTGGATGACGCACATGTCCCGACTCGCCTCCAGACTGCGCGTGACGCTGTTCCTCTCCTGTCCTGAACAGGATCGGACATCCCACAAACTCTACAATAGCTTGTTTGCAATCGCAGCGGATGGAACCATCGTCGGGTCACATCGAAAAATTCATACGCTGCGAGTGGGATCGGAAGCTTGGTCGACGCCCGGTACGCAGGCAGTCGCCGTTCCAGTTCCTCCATTCACACGGGTCGGGATGCTCATCTGTGCAGATGCGTATACGTCAGACATCGCACGAAACCTACAGGCCCAAGGAGCGCAACTGCTGGTCTCATCCGCCGCATGGGCGCCTGGCCTGCATGGCCCGAATGGGGAATGGGAACGATGCACCCGCGACACAGGTCTTCCGCTCCTGGTGTGCAATCGGACAGGACCAGACAAGACCCTCGACTTTCGTCAAGCCGAGAGTGTCGTGGCCAAAGATGGGCAGCGGCTGCTGTCCTTATCTTCGGCACGTTCTGCGATATTCGTAATCGAGTGGGATGTGAAGACACAGACGTTGGCGAAGCAGGACTATCAGACCGTCTACCTCTAGCAGGCGGCGGTTCGTCTAGTCGATTTGGTTTGTTTTGTTTCTCTGGTTCATCTGGTTAGTTTCGTGCAGCCAAACAAACGAGACAAACCAAATAACGGTCTCTTTATGCTGTCGAATTTTCCCAACATCCTCCTAGAGATCCACCTTGAGCTTGCGTCCGCCGGAGATGCTGAATCCCTGGTGCTGATAAAAGGCCAAGGTCCGGTCAAATTATTGAGGTAATGGCGGCGTGGTCACTTCGAGCCTAGTCCACCCCTTCAATCGCCCAATTCCTTTTGCCTCCAGGAGCAAGGCAGTCCCGATCCCTTGTGATCGATACGGCTGGCGGACATAGAATTCTGGAATCGTGCCGTACTCGCCTTCCGTGTAAAGCGCATAACTCTGATACAGGGCCAGAAAGCCGACCGGCTCAGACCCCTCGTACGCAAGGAGCACCGTGTACAGACCGTCTTTCAACCACGAGTGGGCGCGAGCCACTGTGTCGTCGTGATGGAAATCGAACACCTTGTCTTTCACGGCCGCCATAATCTCCTGAAGCAATTCCCCCACCAGCGTAGCGACGGTATCAGCATCCTCAGGTCGAGACTGAATAATCTGAATGGACATCGATTACCCTGCCAGTTGTTGAAAGATCGCGTAGCCTTCGTTCCATTCACCATGTCCACTGTCGGCATTGATGTGGCCTGCCTCTCCAATATCGACGAAGCGGCTGCCCCAGGCGTGTGCGCAGTGCTGCGCAAACGCTGATGACCCGAACGGATCGTTCGCACTCGCGATGACAATGGAAGGAAACCCATGAGGCCGCATCGGCACCGGTGCAAACCCACGTGCCGTAGGAGGGAAGCTTGCGCTCTGCGGGTCCGGCACCCCCACTAGAAACGCGCCCTTCGGAAGCAGCGCTGAACGATGAGCCCAATGAGCCACAAGAAGGCAGGCGAGGCTATGAGCGAGCAGCATGGGCGGAGAAGAGCACGCTCGCACGGCAACATCCAACGCGCGAACCCAATCGTCACATACCGGGCTGTCCCACTCTCCCAGATTCACGCGCTGCCAATCGGGATGGCGCAGCGCCCAACGCGTTTGCCAATGTTGCGGGCCGGAGTTGCCAAGACCAGGCAGCACTAACACCGGAGTAGCTACCAACATCTCATCCCCCAGCCTTCCGGCCACTCACGGCAATGGTGGCGTAGTAGATGGCCCAGGCCTTCGGATCGACGGCGAATCGGCAATACCGCTCAAGATCCGACGGGCCAACGATCCCTGTGGCCAAATACTTCTCCCGCAATTGCTCAGCCGACATCTTCATCACCGTGGCCATGCCGGACCCGCCCACACAGAGCGGAGCCTCGTTCTCCACGGCAATATCGTGCAGTCCGCGCCGTTGCAGCAAGGCGGGTAACTTCAGGCCTAGCGTGTGGTCCATCCTCAATGTCGCGTACATCTTCGCGATAGCCTGATTGACCTTGTGTACAGATGCAAGTTCTTCCTCATCGCCGGCAATCCCTCGCGAAGCTGAAAAATCAGGCTCCTCCAGCACAAGCCAGCCTCCCGGCTTGAGGCAGTCGAGCATCTTCGTCAATGCCACCTCGTGGTCAGCGAGATGCATCAAGACGTACCACGCATGCCCCACATCGAACGATTGCTGCGACAACTGAGCCGTGCGAATATCGGCTCGCACGACGCTCACATTGGGTCGTTCCACTTCACGCAGAAACTTCAGATCGAGATCCACCGTCACAACCCGCCCCGTCGGACCAACCACCTCGCGCCAGCCGGATTGCAGACCAGTGGCCAGAAGCCGCCTCCGACTCGCAGGATCGAACCCCCGCTCGATCATCCGAAGCCGCTCCAGTTCTCGTTGATCGTTAACTCGCTGAAAGACATACGCCGAGTCGGCCATGCCACAACCTCGCCTTCAATGTAAAACAGAAATCTGATGGCCCCAAACACTGGAGGAGTGCGGAGTATAGACCACTACCCGGCAGGGAAAAAGCATGTCCACTTCCTTGATGCGCACATCCTTCTCATGTCTGTAAAAAACGTGGTGACTTCTCCAGACAACAATAGCCGGCTCTCTATACCGGCTCGTACACGACTTGCCGCTTTTCAGGATCAGTTTCTGCTATATTGGCGGGTCAAATGGGCGGTTTTTTCAGCATCCTGTTAGATGAGGGGAATTCGATGGAGACTTCGCAGAGAGATGCGCTTCTTGGGACGATTACTTGGTGGGGCTTCCATGCGCTCCTCATATGGATGGGGGCCTGGCATTTTTTCTCTAGAGATCTTACCGATGGGGGCCTATTCGTGTCCGACTTATTCGCCGGCGCGCTTCTAGTCGCCACGGTGCTTTCGCTTCTTCGGATCTCGGTGGGTTGCCACCTCCTTCGTTTCGTGGCCCTCACAGGCATCTTGCTCGTCGTGTATCATGCATGGAATGGGAAGGCCGAATGGGGCAACCTGACCGATGTAGCCATCTGGGCGTACACGTTTTACTCCTTTGGCCCAAGTAGTTGGAAATATTCCCTCTATTCACCACTGGGCGTCTTTGGAAAGTTGAAAGCGTAGATACATCGAACGTCACACTGATCGATCTCAGCCCACATTCGCCAGATTGAAATCTGATTGCGCCAGCCGACTTGCACAAGCGAGTCGGTATTGGTTCCATCTCCCCCTCCCCGCTAAAACTGTAGATAGGCATTGATAGCGACGAGGATCTGATTGTCCTTCTGTGGTCTTTCTCGATGATCCTGCGTGACATCTTTGAGTCACGAATCACATAGTTGCTACTTTCATAGATAAGAAAATCTGGTTCTCCTACAATTTCACAATCCACGTCCTTAAGCCGTGCTTTCGTCCTGAGTCCACCTTGATAAATGACAGGGGATTCATTTTTGACTTCCTCAAGGGTTCTTTGTTCTCTCTCAGCCGGATTCGCCTTGCTCAGATCAACGACTTTTGGGAAAAGTCCCAAGGTGAGATTTTTCATGGCGGTCACCAAGAACGCGCAACACCTGCTCATATGGACCTGGCGGTTCTTCCAGGTCTCCTTGATGTCTTAGATATACGCGACGTTCACATCTTGAGGGATTGTGGAGCGAATATGGATCAGAAGCTTTCAGGAGCATCGTGTCGCTTCCATCGGAGCAGAGGTGGATGAAATTTTCAACCAGAGCCACTTCTGCCGCCGGAGGATACGCTTATAGCGCTGCGAAATCACCCGTACGGAGGGGTATCAGCCAAACTGTCCCTCATTGCGCACATCGAGCAACAACCGCTCTTCCGTCTCTTCCTTGAAGGTGAGCTCTCCCACTGCGCGTGTCCAACGAAGATCTCTTGGTGCCTGCTCTGTAGCATCACACCTTCCACCCAAGGGAGTCGCCAGACTGCCCTTTACTGCGCGCATCGAACCAGGCTCCACCCCCGCCTCTGTTCCTCTCTATCCATCCCCCACGCTGCACACATCCATCGAAGATATAGCAGGATTGGATAATTGTGGCTGATCCCTTTGCAAGCCAAGAGACTGCGGCTATAATAACTTGTATGGAATCGACGAAATACATCTACTGGCAGGATAAGGATCAGTGGCTCGGCTATCTCCAGGACTACCCTGATTACTGGACGCAGGGCAGTCGCTTGAGGAGCTGGAGTCCCATCTTTGCGACCTGTACCGCGACCTGACCAGCGGAGAAATTCCAGGGGTTCGCAAGCTCGCCGAGCTGACGCTTCGGTGAAGCGCAAGGACCTCATCAGACAGCTCGAAGCCAGTGGCTGCGTGCTGGTTCGCCACGGCGGGAAGCACGATTAGTATCATAACCCCACCACGAAGGTCTCCCAACCTGTTCCACGTCACACCGAAATCAACGAGCATCTCGCGAACCGCATCCTGAAGTTGTTACGCAATTCTTAATCGGTGCAGCCCGAGGTTCAAATTCTCGACTGAGCCTCTCTCCGATATGAAGGGCGGCTTGCCAATCCTCATACACACTATTGAGCCTTGTGAAACGGATATCGTGATCGGAACCGGAGGATTTGGACGGCGTGGTAAACCTTCAACCCGCCTTCGCCAAGACTACGGGGGGTTCTCCTCGCCTTGCTTACTCTGGCGAAGCAGCCGCTTCGACTACGAAGGCCAGGCATCCCCGCAATATATTGCAGGGTATTCGGCGAAGGGGAATACGACAGGTGACCTATGAAACGCTGTTCGTGAAGCGTGAAGGGAATTTTTCTGTGGGGGGGGGGGCTGGCGAGGAACGAACGAGGAGAGACACCGTCTACCCACAGGATTCATGAACGGTTCTGCCCCTAATCGCGGATCTGGAAATCAGAGTCCCATGCGGTCAGCGATAGGGGCAGGCGCCTAGCCCGTCGCTTTAGGCGACGTGACGGAGCTGCGGTCTGGGCGCTTCTGTTTCGAGCAACCGCACCGCTCCCGCCCGTTGGATCATCCGATGCTGCTGAATGAGCGGATCGACAATGTTCCCGCAGGACACACACCGCCATCCTTTCATCCACATCGGAATACTGCTTTCTTGAATGTCGATGAGGCTATCGGCAACCATGAGACCATCACATCGTGCGCACTCCATGGGACCCTCCTCTGTTAAGGCTGAACCCTACGACACCGTACCCACTCCCCTTTCAAGCCTAGCAGACGCGTGACCAACCGTTTGCCTCCTAATCCTAGCAATCGCAATGCCACGGGTGTTGTGGCGACGGCTTGCGTGTTTTCCCAATGAATCGTAGAGTACTGACGAACAGTATTCGCCCTCAACTGATGATAGATGTGACAGATTGGTCTCATGCGGCGAAAATGCTCGGTAGATTGTTGAAACATCCAGCCAACATAATTCTCGCATCGCTCAAGGGTCAACGTACGGGACGAAGTACGATTCGCCTCCTCACTCGCTGCGGCCTTGCGGGACGGAATTTTTGAACAACCTGTGGGCTCCTCATTCATGTGCAAGCTACTCCATTCTCCTTGAGCACAGTCGCTGATCGGAGACGAATTGTGGCATTGAGCGCGACAGAAATTGCGAAGGTGCTGGATGAATGTGCCTCGGTTTTGGCTGGAGGCTGGATTCAGAAAATTTATCAGCCGACAGATCGTACCCTGGTGCTAGAGATTCGCACGCCGGGACGGACGCACCGACTCCTCATCTCATGCCGTCCCGACACCGCCCGGCTTCACATCACGACGGCAGCCTTTCAGAATCCGCCGACACCTCCAGTCTTCTGTCAATTTCTCCGCGCCCATCTGCAAGGAGCACGTATCGATCGGATTGAACAGGTTCAAGGAGACCGAGTCGTACAACTTGCACTAACGGCCAAAGAAGGTCCCTGCAGACTGATCGCGGAATTGACAGGGAAAACATCGAACCTTCTCGTGCTCGACGAAGCAGGCTGTATCCGACGAGGCTTGAACGGGGGGAAAGATCGTGTAGGACAGCTGTACGCTTCCCCCCCGCCTCAGCAGCGAGAACGAGCCGCTGCCGACCAGTTGCGATTCAGCCAGGATACTTCAGAATCACTTTTTCCTCTGTCGGCTGCTATCGACGCCCATTACCACACAGCGGAGGGTACTTCAGTCGTCGAAACCGTACGGAATAGCCGGGCAGGGATACTCAGAAAATCGATCAAGAAGCTCCGCCGCCGTATTGAGGCCTGGCACGAAGACCTCGCCAAGGCAGAGAAGTACAAAACCTACGATCGCTATGGCGAACTGATTAAGGCAAACCTGGGAACCATCCGCAAGGGCCAAACCGAGATCGCTGTGGTGGATTATTTCGATGAGGAGCTTCCCAATCTGACGATCCCGCTCGACCAGGCCAAAACTCCCCAAGGCAATATGGATGACTACTTCCGAAAGTATCGGAAACACCTGGCGGCAGAGCGGGAGCTGCGGCCACGTATTGGGGAAGGAGAAAGAGAGCTGGAGACTCTGCAGGGAGAGCTCACCGCCATTGAACAAGGAACCTGGCAACCGCCATATAAACCGCGTCAGATCATACGAACACGAACTGCATCACGGGTAGGAGGAGGGAAGGGAGGGCAAGAACAACGGCAGGGTCCGTTCCGCCGCTTCACTTCATCGGACGGGTTGGCCATTTATGTCGGAAGAAACGCGCGCGAGAACGACGAGCTGACATTCGGCCTCGCCAAAAGCGACGACCTCTGGCTGCATGCCCGAGGCACGCCTGGCTCACACGTCGTCGTGCGCCTGGAAAAAGGAAGTGATCCGCCGCCCGAGACGATACGAGACGCCGCGACACTGGCGCTGCTCTATAGCGATTTGAAAAAAAGCGGCAAAGGCGACGTCATCTATACGAGACGGAAGTGGGTCAAGAAGGCGAAAGGCCAGGCGCCAGGGGCTGTCTTCGTCACCCAGGAGAAGTCGCTGCATCTGAGTCTGGAGAAGAAACGGCTGGATGCACTCAAAGCCCGATCGGCTCACGAATAACTGTT
>JBBRRN010000040.1:0-13982 GCA_038200685.1 Nitrospirales bacterium | reverse complement strand
TAGGCTATTCCTACAGCGATTGGTCCGGACTGAAGAGGACATTCATGGCAATCCTGATCCTGATCATGTACCTGGCGCTCGCCGCATGCATGGAGTCCCGAACGACTTCAGCCTCATTGCCAGCACCCACCGTGTATGAGTGGATGGGAGCCGGCCCCACACCCTCATTACCACGCTTGGCTCAGGACAAATCGATGTGCTTTCAAGAGGCCGAGCTGACGGACTCACAGAAGGCCCCCGGTGTTGTGAGCGAGCACTGAAAGACCCATGTGAAACTCTGCATGCAGAAACAGGGCTGGGGTGAGAAAGCGATCGAGTAGGCAAATAGAAGTCACGCGACGGCTATCCCGTATCTCTGACCGTGGGGAAATCGAGAGACCTTGTACCTTATGAAGCCATAAACCATCCCCATCCCGACAAGCTGCACGTCGTGCGGTCAATGCGGCGCTACCTCGTGGCAGAAAATGCGAAACGTGGCACAGCGAGAAACTTGAGCCACTATCACGAGCTACTCCAGACCTATGTAACTGCGAAACGACAGCATGCTGTAGTCTTGCTGTTTCCTCAGGCCCTGCCATAGAATAAGCCTCCTTGCGTGCCCCCATGCCCTTCTTGGTTCTTCCCTACCGTAAAGAAGGACTTGCTGAACTATAAAGTGATTTCTAAACCCACAACTCTCATTCTTGGTGCTGGAGCCAGTGTCGATTACGACTTTCCGCTTGGCCGTGACCTTATTACCGCTATTTGCAACGGTTTAGAAAATTCACGTTCTGACATGTACAAGCTCATTGTTAAGCACAAGCCCAAAAGTGCAGATATTCACGCAGAGATCCACAAGTTTCAGCGGCATCTTAATAACTCCGACCTGCGCTCAATTGACGCATTCCTTGAGAACAGACCGGGATTTCGAGAAATCGGAAAATTAGCGATTGCTGCCGCCCTGATACCTCATGAAAAAAAGGAGAACCTGGATAGATCAAAAGAGTCACTACGGTGGTATGAGTATCTTCACGGAATACTTTTAGATGGAACGCCGCGAGATAATTTCAAGTCTAACAAATTATCTATTATCACTTTCAATTATGACCGATCATTTGAATATTCGCTGTTCCTTGCAATCAGGGACACCTATGGACTGACCGACGAAGAGTGTAAGGAGTATATCCAGGCCATACACATCATTCATGTATACGGACATATCGGAGAACCTGCGTGGAATTCCAAAGTGGATGGACAGCGAGGATATCGATCGTATGATCCCGAACCGACTCAACAAGCGGTAGAAGATTGCCTCACATCCATCAGAATTGTCCATGAAGGAATGCATGACTCAGATGTTCAAAAGGCACAAGAATATAACCGAAAGGCACAAGTGGTGTGTTGCTTAGGGTTCGGCTACCACCCTAACAACATAAAACATTTGCGGTTGCAGGAGACCTTACCAGGTGCTAACAAAAAGCTTTACTTTTCGAGATTCCAGTTGACAGACAGACAATGGGAAAAACTAGAACTAAGTATTTTACCAAAGACGCGCCCGCCTGGATGGAGAGCTCGATATAGAGTCATAGTCGGAAAGGAAGACGAAACCGTTCTTGACTTCTTACGGGAAACCGCCGTGCTTGAATAGTCCCTGAGCCGTATCACCGAGCTGTGGTGATGCAACTGGGCATAAGGCTCAACGAAAGGGCCACACGGCAGCAGTCAGTATATATTAGCAGTTAGTCAAGGATGGATGGTACTGGTGGTATCGGAAATAGCAAGGGAACACGGTGCTGGAAGAGTTGGAGAAGAGCGGTAGAATGAGGCAAGAGCGGCTCATGGTCCGCCCCTCCGCCAGTGCCGCCGTAGGATGGCGTAAGCGAAAAGAGTTGCAATCCCGTTATGAAATAGTGGGGAAATCTAGGCGGGCCGACGCTTGATGACTTACCGAATCACCCATTGAATGTGACCCAGCGGGTGACCCCAGCTTAGTATACTGATTCGAATTAAATCTCAACTAATTGATTTAATTGGTCGGGGCGAGAGGATTTGAACCTCCGACATCCTGCTCCCAAAGCAGGCGCGCTACCGGGCTGCGCTACGCCCCGATTCAAGTACCTCGAACTCCATCTCTCCCAGCAGGGCTTTCGCCTGAGTATATGCTTTGGCTCGATGACTAACCGTGTTTTTTTCATCCGCCGACAGCTGTGCCAAGGTCTTCCCTAATTCCGGAATAAGGAACAGAGGATCATACCCGAAGCCTAACGTCCCGCTGGCTTCCTCTGCAATCTCTCCCTCTAATATCCCCTGGGCCACTCGTATGCCATCTGACGGCAATGCAATCGCTGCAACGGTCAGAAAACGGGCAGTTCGTCGTTCCTGAGGCACACCTTGCAATTCCAGCAGCAACTTCCGACAGTTGTCTTCATAGGTCGCATCTTCACCGGCATAACGAGCCGCATAGATGCCAGGCCGCCCACCGAGCGCATCCACTTCCAGTCCCGTATCGTCAGCGACAGCCGGCAAACCTGTAAAGTCAGCAATGGTACGTGCCTTCTTGATCGCGTTCGCCTCGCAGGTATCCCCGTCTTCAACTACTTCTGGTGTATCGGGAAACTCATCGAGTGTACGAATCGTGATGCCCAGACCGCCTAAGAGGGCCGCAAGTTCCTCTCCTTTATGCCGATTGCGGGTCGCGAGGACCAATTCACGAATCATCGTTTCTTCTCTACTCCAATTCGCCAATCAGATCTTTTTGCAGCGCGGTAAGAGTCTGAATCCCGCTCCACCCCATCGCCATGAATTCATCCATTTCCTGCTTGGCAAAAGGGGTCCGTTCCGCTGTGCCCTGGACTTCGACATAGCGTCCTTGCCCAGTCATGACCACATTCATGTCAACATCGGCCATCGAGTCCTCGGTATAGGCCAGGTCGACAAGAATTTCCCCACCCACCTTCCCTACGCTAATGGCAGCAAGATAGTCCGTCAACGGACGTTTTTTGATCGAGCCTCGCTTCTTCAGAACGGTAAAGGCGTCGGCTAGCGCAATGAATGCCCCGGTAATAGAAGCCGTTCTGGTGCCTCCGTCGGCCTGGATGACGTCGCAGTCGAGCCAAATCGACCGCTCTCCCATCTGACCCATATCTGTTACCGCACTGAGGGCTCGCCCGACAAGGCGCTGAATCTCCAATGTCCTGCCACCCTGCTTCCCTTTCACTGCTTCACGCGGGGATCGCTCATGGGTCGAACGGGGGAGCATCGAATACTCCGCCGTAACCCACCCTTGCCCTTTTCCCTTCAGAAATGGAGGCACTTTCTCCTCAATCGAAGCCGTGCAAATCACCTTCGTATCGCCCATTTCGATGAGGACAGACCCTTCGGCATGTTTAATGAAATTCCGCGTCACCTTGACTGGGCGAAGCTGATCTTTTCTCCGCCCATCGACACGCAACAGCCCCGCTGCATTACTCATGAGAATTGCTCCTGTTCACAATGCGGCGCATTATAGTGAAGGCTCTCCAAAAGCGCAATGAAACCGGCTCGGTGTCCCGATCAGCGAGTCAACAGCCAGGCTCTTCACTGCTCTCACTACTCTTAGCTTTTGCGAACAAACACCGCCAAAACTGGTAGGGTCGAAGCCAAACGGACGGCAGCCACGTGGATGGTGAGCGCCTTAGGCAGAACAAACGGCCTGGTGCGGCTCAGATGAGAGCCGACACTGCTGACGAGGACAACCGGGATGCGACTGAGTCACGCGAGCGGAGCTGGCGAGGGGACATGTCACGGACCCACACACGGCCTCATTGGCACGTGACGGGTGAATGTGGGGCTGTGCCTCTTGACCGGGGCCTTTGAGATGGGCGATCTCTTTTCACTCACTTAAAGTATCAAGTCACGCAACAACCCCGATCTCGGACTCGCGGCTTGTCAGAAGAAACCAGGCCACACGGCAGCGTGAGGGACCGAAAAGCGACTTCCTCCCTATTCGCATCCTTCACGAGGTGAACAGGATCCAGTCATCAATTGATGATGTCCTTACAGTGCTACATCACCAAATGACCAGCCAACGCTCTTCAAAATTTTAACCTGGGTCGGAGGTTCCACACTCGTCCACCAATCAGCCGCCGCGAAACTCAGGAAACGATCCTTGACACGTTGCCTCCCTCCTGCAGCTTCCAAAAAAGCCTCCATAAACACCGGCGTTCCTCCGAGAATGCTAAATTCGTCCCAGTAGTACACGAGACCCCAGGTTGCAGACTGACCGAATGTATGATTCTTAAAGTGGGCGAGAAGAGTGCTGCTAGCTTGACCTAATGTTTTCTCATTCCAGGTAGCAATGATGGGCATTTGGTGTGGTGGACGGGTCTCGGAATCCGTGATGATGATTTGTCTATCCCCCATCTTCTCCGCAGCAATAGTCAGAGCGCGAAGATTTTCAGCTGATAGATTAAGCACTCCACTCTCCAGGAGGACTCTCTCCCAATGCCTGTCTACAAAAGGCAGACAATATTCGTCGGGAATGTCACTCTCCTCTTGTCCAGAAAAGATCCTGTCGTGTACCGAGAGGAATTGTTCCTGGAACCCGGCTTGAGTGAGAGAAGTAAATAAATCGCTCATGTTATTGTACCCTAGAACCTCTTTTTTACTGGCATTTCGCCAGGTTGACGAACTTCAATCGTTGGTCTTGGGGGCTTGCCTGTTGAGAAATCACGCACCGTAACGGTCCCACCTCCTTCAATCTCAGCTGACCGGACAATTCCTTTCGATGTTTCCTCTGTCTTCACGGCAGAGTTAGTGGTGAGTGCATCAAAGGCTCGTTGGGCTGCTGCCGGTCCCTTCTCGTCGACGTATTCAATCTGGAGGCTAGAACTCTTCCTCAAGAATTTACCACGGATCAGTTCCTGAATAGTCTTTAGTCCAACTTTCCCCAATCTGGCTGTAGCACCAGCCCCAAGAGGCAGGATGTCCAGAACCTCTCGGTGCATCTGCTCGAAGTTAGGTACAGTATTAAAATTTGACGGTGCCGTCACTACTGGCTTGGGTGTAGGAGGTGGGCTCGGTGGCTTGGGTGGAGCTACAAGAGCTTGGAATTCTGCTATTCGATTCCCGCCAAAACCGACACCCAGGATCGAATAAAAGGGGTCGGGAGTCTTTTCTTGACAGAGTCTGAAACTGAACAAGGCGCTTGAAGCCATTTCGCAATGCGTGGAGGCCGGCTCTTTCCCCAGCCTCCCCTCACACAAGGCTTCCTCACGACAGCAGAGAAAGAAAAACAGGATAGCTATTTCGGAGTGTTTCGAGGTCGGCCGCGTGGGCACAAGGTGGACACGATATCGGACACCGATACGATCTAGGCCTGCACTCTGGTGAGGCAACTGCACGTGAGGCGCGGCACGCACGAGCTATCGGCCACTCGCTGCCGACAAATCCCTACTGCTCATAATTCTCGACGACCTGCGGCGGGCGAACTTCCGCTTCGTTCGGATCAAGCCCGACGTCGCGAAGGGCACGTCGCTCGCGCAAGAGGTCCCAGCACTGATCCAGTTCGACCTGAACTTGCGCGAGCCGCTTACGATCAGCTTTGGGGTGCGGCCTTTGCTCGTGTAATCGGTGTTCCTCTGCGACAAGGCGCTGAATATGATTGAGGACCGGCTGATCTTCGACTTGATTTTCCACGAGAGCCTCCTCCCACGCGGATGTGAGTGAAACGGTCAGACATTGATGTTACGCCCACCCGAAACTGCGGTCAACCGATGCTCTGGCCAACATGATGACCCTGGAGTAGGTTGCCAGAAGAAAGAGAATGTGCCCAGAACCATTTCACGGCACGTGGAGGTCCGTCGCCTTCCGCGCTGCAACCGCCCCACCCTCGCCTCCCCCATTGATCTGCGCCATACCTTCCCTGTTTATCAAACCTCATCCGCCTCACCACATATCCCCGCCCGCTCCCTCTTGAAACATCGCTCTGCACAGTGCTAACAAGAGCGTTACCACTGAGCGAAGGAGTACGAGGCGCATGAACTGGGATGAGTGCTATCAAAAAGGCGAGGTGCTCTGGGATAAAGGGGCCCCGGCACCGGCGATGAAGCAGTATCTGGCGCGTCAAACGGTGCGCGGGCGCGCGCTGGTTCCGGGCTGCGGCCGCGGGCATGAGGTGGCGCTGGCTGTAGAGCACGGGTTGGATGCAACGGGGCTGGACATCGCGCCGACGGCAGTGGCGGAAGCCCGCGCGCTATATCCCCAGCTGGCGGAACGCTTCGTGACGGGGAGTTTGTTTGATCCGCCCGAAGAAATGAGCGGCTCCTATGACGTGGTGTTGGAGCACACCTGCATGAGTGGGCTGACTCCGACGCTTCGTCCCAACTACCGGCGTGGGATCGATCGCACGCTACGGCGCGGAGGCTTGCTGATCGGGGTGTGGTACATCAATCCGGCGGTCGATCCGGGTAAGGAAGGGCCGCCCTTCCCTTTCAGCGTGGCTGATTTGACGGCGCTCTTTGCCGAGGGCTACGAAATCGTAGAGGATTATATCCCGGATGTGGCCTTTCCCGGTCGCGAGCGCCGTGAGCGGGTGCGCGTGCTGCGGCGCGTGGCGTGATGAGGGATCACTGCGCACTGCCTTTTTCCAGAACGACCATGTGAACGTCCACCTGGTTTCTCAGCCGACACGTGGCGGTCCGGCGTCTTCCTCGCCTCGCTGCCCCCACTCCTTTCACAGTGACTTGCTTCAAACCTTCTTCTGAGCTACCCCCGATACCCTTCTCAGTGATGGACCAGACTGACGCGGAAACGTAGAATGTCCTCAGTCATTCCTTCACAATTGTAAACACTATGCACGCTGCGACCGTTCGCTCGATAATTCTTGCTCTCATCTGTTTGCCACTCTTGGGGCTCGTCGATGTCCAAAGCCGTTCCATCGAGGTCTTGCCTCACTGGAAAAAAGGAGAAACGGTTCGTCTCGAAATCACGCGGGCGCGTGTGAAGTCCGCTGATGGTACGTCTACGATCACAGGTAAGACTCACACTGACTTTACCATTGAGGTACTCAGCGCCAATCACGATGGATACCTTGTGGGCTGGACCGCAGGGAAAAGCACATTCGATTCCCCTTCTCAAGCTGAACATTCCTTCCTTGGACACGTCGTCAATCTCATGAATGGGCTTCAGATTATTCTAGACCTCGACTTGCACGGTGCCGTTCGAGGCGTCCAGAACTGGAAGAAACTCAAAACCACAGCGCTGAAATCCCTGGAAGCCCTCGCTGCAACCGAAGACGTACAGAAAGAGAAACCTGACAGAGCACGCCTGTCCAGATTGCGGGCACAATGGGAATCCATACTGGGAACCAAAGAGCAGGTCGAAGAGCTGTGCACGCGCGAAGCAAAGGTATATTTCATGGTTCTCGGGGGAAGGTATGCCCACAACGAACCGTTCGAGTACGAAGACCTGTTGCCAAATCCCCTCGACGGTGATGCCTTCCCGACCCATGCAAAAATGGCGTTGAAGACGTTCGATGAGCAGGCGGGCCACGCCGTGATTACGTGGAGCCGAACAGCCGATCCCACGCAGGTCGCACGGATTCTTGAATCAATGATCAAGGAGATGCGTGCACGGTTGGGGGAAAAACCACGAGATGGAGAGTTTCCCAACTCGATGTCCATGCAAGACGATGCCGAAATCGTGGTGGATGTGACCACAGGATGGGTCAAGACTCTCAAACATGCGCGGTCTGTGAATTTCGGTACGCGTGCCCAAGTTGATACCACATCAATCATCAGAACGGCGAAATGACGGCGCATCCAGCGCCTACATCGAAGACAGGGTTTTCAATCAAACATTTCGCGGCGCCTGACGGGAGAAACAACGGGGACATTCTAAATTTCATAAACGAATTGTTGCCGGCGTGAAGACTGCCGCTGAACTGCCCCCCACCTCACACACAGCTCCCACACCATCGCCAGCGTGATGGAAATATCAATGGTTTTACAGTAGACTTGCCCCGCCAGATTACTGAGACTACTTATGATCTCCACAATCTGCTTGCCCCAATCAATCGCTACCATCTTGCTCTCCTCGCGGATAGGCCGAAGCACACAGCAGGGCGGAGAGTGAGTGACTGAATTAGCCGGGGAGGATATTGCATGGATCCAATCAAGTCGTTCATGGTTCCGCGTGAGAAGTTTATTACAGTTGAGCGAGAGACAGATGTGCAGACGGCGGCACGGCTTATGCGCGATCGCCGCATCAGCAGCCTGTTTGTGAGAAATGGGAAGGAGATTGTCGGCATCCTTACGGATACCGATATGGTCCGGCGCGTAGCGGCGGCTGGAGTCGATACCCTCACGACAACGGCTGAACAAATTATGTCGGCCCCGCTCTTGACGGTCGAAGAGGATAAGACCGTATTAGATGCCAGCGATCTGATGGCTCAAAAGCACATTCGACATCTCGGCGTGACGCAGGGTGGAAAATTGGTCGGCATGATTTCCGTGCGCGACATCCTGGCATTCTTGACGAATCTCCGAAAGAAGTGATCCGAGGGGAAAAGAAAAAAGGCTGACTGCTTCCGTGGATGACAGAATGGAGAAGGGTATGGTGCCCGAAATCATTTAGGGGCCCATGGCGGTCCGGCATCAATTTGTCATTCGTGAAGCGTCAATCGTCAACCGTCCAAACAATTTAACATTGAGCATTCCCACCTTCATCGTTACCTCTCATTGCTCTGCACCCTTAGCTCCGCACCCTTCACCGCTTTGCACCCCTCACTGACCCCACCACCCCTCGCCTCCTGAATGATGAATAGGTCTCCGGCTTTGCAGTAGACTGGTCCGCAACGGAGTAGCAGTGAACGCCACGCCGATAACCTACAGATGGAGTGTGCATGCCGTACGTCTTGATCATTCATGAAGTCGCGGCTTACCCGGCATGGAAAGCTGTCTTTGATCACGAAGCAGCCATCAGAAAGTGTGCCGGGGAAATCAGCTATCAGCTCCTGCGATACGACCACGACGTGAACACCATCGTTCACTTCTCAGAGTGGTCCTCGCTGGATAATGCCCGCCGCTTCTTCGAGTCCACGGAGCTGGCCGAGATCAGGCGAAAGGCCGGTGTCAACGCGCCACACTTTATCTATCTCCAAGAAATCGAGCGTGGCGTCCTCTAACCAGAGCAGGGTATCCCATATATGAGGTCGGGACAGAAACTATCTCGTGCCGCATGACAGTCCGACGCCCTTCTCGTCGCTACATCTCGTTAGGCCGCACTGCCCTAGACCATCCTGTTCAAAACGGTAGGATGTTTCTACTTCTTTCATCTGATATACTTGCTTCCAACCCATGACAGGAGAAATCACCTGTCCATTGCTCAAGAGACGTGGCAAATGAACCGTGAACTTGACCCAAGATCCCATAAGTGGGCTAGGTATGAACGGGTCATTGTGTTTGATGGAATCTGCAATTGGTGTAACACCTGGGTGAATTTGATGATCGACCACGATCCCCATGGAAAGTTTAAGTTTGGAACGCTTCAATCGGAACAGGCGCAACAGATCCTACAAGACCTTCAACTCCCCGCCGAAAACTTTGAGACATTCCTACTCCTGGAGCAAGGCAGGGTCTTTACCAAATCCACGGCTGCCCTGAGAATTGTCAGACACTTATCCGGCCTCTGGCCGTTGCTATACATCTGCATCGTCGTTCCGCGCCCCCTGCGTGATGCTGCCTATAACTTTGTTGCGCGCCATCGGTACAGGTGGATGGGCAAAGCCGATACATGCCGCGTCCCGACCCCCAACGAACGCGCACGGTTTGTTTGAATGCTCCGCCAGGGTGAAACCCCGTCCCCTCTCCCCACACCACCCCCACCTTCGGAATGATGAGTCCACCTCCGAGTTTGCAGTAGGTTACCCGGTGGAGGCCGCCCCTCTTTCCCGCATATCGCTCAAGTGGCCCGCCAACGGACCCAATTCTCACCGCATGATGAAAGAGAGAACAACACGATGTCGAATATGTCTTTGAGAGTGGTCGCCCGCGTTGCGGCCAAGGCCGACAGCGTAGAGCAGGTTCGAGCCATACTTATGGGAGTCGTCGAGCCAACCCGCAGAGAGCCAGGCTGCCTCAACTATCAGCTACTGCAGAACCAAGCAGACCAGACCGACTTTACGTTTATCGAAGAATGGGCGAGTGCCGCAGCAGAGCAATCCCATTTTACAACACCACACATCTCGAACGCGCTACGACAATTGCCAGGACTGCTCGCCGCGGAACCGGACGTCCGTCGCTACACAGTATTGAAGTGATTCCGGAGGTTCGAGTGGCGCAAGACACAGACCGTAAGGGGAGAAACGAGGTCGCCGGAAGTCCTGCCAACTCACCATTTCATTCACGGCGCATGGCATTCCAGGGATTGGCATCCACCTACCCCTAACCCCACACTATTCTGAACCCTTCACTCCACAACGCAGCCATAGACCCGCCAAGGCAAAAACCGTAGAATGGCGGCGTGTCGTGAATGTGTGGAACATACGATGGAAGAAGCTCCCCCTGTCGAAATTCTTGAGCTGTTAGTCTGCGCGAGCGGCGTGGTGTATGGCGCAGTGTTAGCCTACGGCCTCAGACAACAATGGCGCTGGATCACCGATCCACCAGAGTGGACATCGATGATCTACTTTCCCACAGTGGTCAAGATGATTTGGGGGCCCACACATGTTCGTAGCTTCGCCTATGTGACGGCCTACGGCTCTTTCGCGATGAGTCTATTCTGTCTGGCCCAAGCACTGGTTGCGTCCTTCTAGCCTGCACCCCCTCCTCTGCACACCAATTCACAGGGCGAGGCAGAACCTCAATATCTGGTTTCTTGGACTGTCGAGATTATGTTGCTCGACGAATGAGAGACATAAAATAGAGCCGCGCATCAGATACACCACCACGGAATCCCCTTTCCCCCTGCGATGGCCCACACCTCAAGCAACCGAGAGGGTGACAAAAAAGACTTCCGACCTCGCGTCTTCCTCCATGATACAGTGGGCCACAAAAGATGATGACACTGTCATGAAGTCCGCACATTGGCTGATTGTGAGTCCCATCATTGCTAGGATGACAGGCATCGAGGCACTGTGGGGAAACCTCTCGTCGAGCCCACACAGAAACTTCTCCTTAAAATAGCACAGTCAGATCGGTCCCCTTATAATCGACATGACTCCTATGGAACCGTCGAAGACCTCTAACACGACAACCAGACTTCCGCTGTATATTCTCGTCGGCCTCCTTGCCGGTATCGTGCTGGGTGTCGTCTTACAGACAAATTATCTGGCAGATGACAATACAACCCTGCAAACCATCGAGCGGGGCGTGCACGATATTACAGGTCAACAATCGCGAGAATCCGAGAGCAGCGCACGCCTCCTGCTGGAGCAACAACATACTGCCGCACTGGCTGCGCGCGATAAGAAGGTCGAACCGTTTTCGCTTCTGGCGGATATTTTTCTGCGGCTGATCAAAATGATCGTCGCGCCGCTGGTATTCACAACACTGGTCGTCGGTGTCGCAAAACTGGGCGACATCAATTCTGTGGGGCGTATCGGGGGAAAGACCTTAGCGTGGTTTCTCAGCGCGTCCCTCATGAGTCTCCTCCTAGGCATGATCATGGTCAATGTGTTTAAGCCAGGAGAAGCCATGAATCTGCCGCTTCCCAATCTCCATGAACATCTTGATATCGAGCGGGGTGATTTTTCACTGAAAAATTTCCTGTACCATGTGTTTCCTTCCAGCGTCATCGATGCGATGGCCAAAAATGAAATTCTGCAGATCGTCGTATTTTCGTTGTTGTTCGGAGTGGCGACCGCCGCCCTCGGTGAACGGGGCCACGTGATTATTCATTTTTTCGACACGATTGCACAGGTCATCTTAAAAATTACGGGGTATGTGATGAATCTTGCGCCGCTGGCAGTCTTTGGCGCGATGACCGCCATCGTAGCCAAACAAGGACCAGGCATCTTACACACCTATTTGACCTTCATCAGTGAATTCTACATGAGTCTATTCCTGCTCTGGTCGGCACTGATCCTGGCGGGCTTTTGTATCATCGGCACACGAGTGCTATCGTTAATGCGGCAGGTCAAGGAACCTATCCTCTTAGCCTTTTCGACATCGAGCAGCGAAGCGGCGTTTCCAAAAACAATGGAGGAGTTGGGAAAATTCGGCTGCAAGGATAAGGTCGTCAGCTTTGTGCTGCCACTGGGATACTCCTTTAACCTGGATGGCAGCATGATGTACATGACATTTGCTTCACTGTTTATTGCCCAATCTTATGGGATGGATCTCCCGCTTCCAACCCAGCTCAGTATGTTGTTGGTCCTGATGCTGACGAGTAAAGGCATTGCAGGTGTGCCCAGAGCCTCCTTGGTCGTGATCGCAGGGACCTTGGCCACGTTCAATATTCCTGAAGCAGGTTTGGCGTTGCTATTGGGAATTGATCCACTCCTGGACATGGGGCGAAGCGCGACCAATGTCGTGGGGAATAGCATTGCAACGGCGGTCGTCAGCAAATGGGAAGGGGCATTGGGTCACGGAGGTCCGCACTCGTCTTAACACATCAAGCAATTTGGCCCGTATTCCCTGCTCGCCAGAGACGCGGATGACGCTCGCGATCACCAAATTTTTCAACACAGCGAACCGTTGGTTCCTCTGGTTTGTTTGGGCTATCTGGTCTATCCTGTTCAGACGGGGTAATGCATGAGAGAGATAAGACAACCGCTCTCACCCCATAACCATTTTGACGCCACAAGCTAGAACAGATGTCCCCATGCATCTTTCAATCATTATTCCAGCATTTAATGAAGAACTCCTCATCACACGTTGTCTGCAGTCAATCGCGACGTCACTTGCCGCAAACTCCACGCCTGCTTTCACATCAGAAATTATTGTGGTCGATAATAATTCGACCGACAACACGGCCAATCTAGCCAGAGAAACAGGCGCTCACGTTGTGTTTGAGCCGATCAATCAAATCGGTCGAGCACGCAATGCCGGGGCAGCTGAGGCCTCAGGAGACTGGTTGCTGTTTATGGATGCCGACAGTGTGTTAAATCCAGGATTGCTTGCTGATGTTTTGCGTTTGATTGAAGACGGAAAGAGCGTCGGTTGCGGCAGCACCATCTACATGCATGAATTGCCTTGGTGGGCGACCCTGACCTTACAATTGTGGACGAGTACGTCGATTCTCTTTCGCTTGGCTTCAGGAGCACTCATCGTGTGTCGCCGCGATGCGTTTCGCGATATCGGCGGTTTCAATCAAACCGTCTATGCGGCTGAAGAAATTGGCCTCAGCGTAGCGCTCAAACAGTGGGGAAAGCCACGAGGTCTTCAATTCGTGATCTTGAGAACGCATCCACTGGAAACATCAGCGCGTAAAGTGGTTCTTTACTCTCCGAGAGAGATTGCCGGTCAAATCTTGCGAGTGATTTTCCTTCCACGTCGAACCTTGCAAGATAAGAAGCACTTATCTGTGTGGTATGACGGGCGGCGTTGAATCGATGCCCTCTTGATCTGACATCACTGCGCTAGGTTTGAGAACCCCGCATTTCTTGGACTCTGGCAGGAATCTGATCCACCACATTTCCTCTCGTCTCCTGGTTCTATAACAGGTGTATACACGGCTAAGTTGCTTGACTGAGCCGTCTCCATGCGCGTAGCATGACATACAAGACGTTTCAGCCACGCTGACTGTCTCATCCCTCGCGCGTCATCGCCTTTCTCAACGCGACCGATTCTCCAGTCTCCGTCGCTCCAACGCCGGTAGCACACTCCGCATGCACTCTTGGAACGATCACACCACGGCAAGGAGGAATCCACATGTCAACGCAGAGGCCCATTTCCATCCGTATCCTCGAGCTGCTCCAAGACTCTAAGGATTGCGAATTCGATGCCTTAGTGGCCCGCGCTCCTGAATTCAACGTAAGCGATATCTATCAGGAGATCTCTCGCTTAAGCCGGGAAGGGAAGGTG
>JBBRRN010000039.1:0-14003 GCA_038200685.1 Nitrospirales bacterium | reverse complement strand
TGTCGGACTGTTGAGTATCGGGGAAGAAGACAGCAAAGGGAATGAAGTCACGAAGGAGGCGTTCAAGCTCCTCAAAGCCAGTTCGCTCAACTTCATCGGCAATATCGAGGGCCGTGATGTGTACAGCGGGAGCGCGGATGTGGTGGTGTGTGATGGCTTCATTGGAAACGTCGCGCTGAAAATTTCCGAGGGAGTGGCGGATACGATCAAGAAGTTGTTGATCAAAGAGATCTCGGGGTCCTTCTTGGGCCGCTTGGCTTACCCACTCATTGCCAAGCCGCTGCTGAACTTAAAGAAGAAAATCGACTACGCGGAATTCGGCGGCGCGCCGCTCCTGGGCGTCAATGGCATCACCATGATCTGCCATGGCCGTTCGTCCGCCAAGGCGATCAAGAATGCGATCCGACGGGCAAAGGGATTGGCAGAAAGTCGTGTCGATGAGTTGATCCAACGCGATATTGAAGAGAGTGTTTCACACGCCAAGCCGACTGAGGATACACCGTCATGAGAGCCCGCATCTCAGGGACAGGGTCGTATGTGCCGACCAAGGTGCTGACTAATGCCGATCTCGAACGGATGGTGGCGACCTCAGATGAATGGATTGTCGAACGGACGGGTATCCGCGAGCGACATGTGGCCGGTCCCGGTGAAGCCTGTTCTGATCTGGCGGTGAAGGCGGCGGAGCGAGCCCTGGCGGCCGCGGGGGTGAGTGCGGCCGATCTCGACATGATTCTGTTAGCTACCTGCACGGGCGATTACCCGCTTCCTGCTACCGCCTGTCTGATTCAACATCAGCTGGGGGCGACGCGTGCGGCGGCCTGTGATCTGTCGGCCGCCTGTTGCGGGTTCGTCTATGCATTATCGGTGGCGGATGCGTATGTGAAAACCGGCATGCGCCATGTATTGATCGTCGGGTCAGAAGTGATGTCGGCGATTACCGACTGGACCGATCGTAATACCTGTATTTTGTTCGGCGATGGGGCTGGCGCGGCAGTTATCAGCGCCAGTGAGAACGACCGGGGCATCCTGTCTACGCATCTTCATTCCGATGGCGCTCTCTGCGATTTGATTACGGTGCCGGGGGGAGGATCACGTATGCCACCTTCTGAAAAGCTTGTGGCGGAACGGATGCAGTACATCAAGATGAAGGGGAACGAGACTTTCAAGGTGGCGGTTCGGACTTTGGAAGAGGTCGCGCGGGAGACTTTGGCTGCGAATCATCTCCGTGTTGAGGATCTCGATCTCTATGTGCCGCACCAAGCGAATGTGCGAATTCTCAAGGCGGTGGCCGAGCGACTTGGGCTCCCGCCAGAGAAAGTGATGCTGAATCTCGATCGGTATGGGAATACGTCAGCGGCGTCGATCCCCATTGCCCTGGATGAGGCCGTGCGCCAGGGGCGAATCAAAGAAGGAGGCCTGGTGATGTTAGGGGCATTCGGCGCCGGATTGACGTGGGCGTCCGCTCTCATTCGATGGTGAGGCGGCGGATTGAAGCTGGCCGCTCGCTCCACGCCACTCGCCTTTCCGGCGGACAACTTTTCCCGTTGACATTCAAGGGAAATTCGACGATATCTAACCACACGGAGGTGGCGCGGTACGTCCGTTCCAGCGTCGAATATTACGATAATGAGAGTAACCAGTAGCCTCGTGCAATCACTCCGGTAGTATGGCCACTCTCCAATCAACCAGGTCATCCAGTATTGGGTTGGTCTTCCCTGGCCAGGGGTCTCAGTCAGTCGGGATGGGAAGAGCATTGCTGGAGGCCCATCCGAGCATTAGGAGTCTCTACGAAGAGGCCTCGTCGGTGCTGGGGTATGACATTGCCGCGCTGTGTTTTGAGGGGCCAGTGGAACGATTGAACCTGACGGAATATACTCAGCCGGCATTGTTGGTGAGCAGTATCGCCGCGCTCCATGCGTTCGAGCCATTGGGCATCACGCCGGTCGCGGTGGCCGGTCATAGCCTGGGCGAATATTCAGCTCTTGTCGCTGCTGAGGGAGTCACCTATCGTGAGGCAGTGGCGATCGTGCAAAAGCGAGGTCGCTATATGGCCGAAGCAGTGCCGCCGGGGACTGGGCTTGTCGCCGCGCTTCTCGGCCTCGCCGCAGACGTGGTGGAAGAGGTGTGTCGGGAGGCTTCCACTGTGGGAGTTGTGGCTGCGGCGAACTTCAATTCGCCTGGGCAGGTTGTCATCGCCGGGGAAAAGGCTGCCGTGGAACGGGCCATTGAGCTGGCGAAGACCAAGGGATGTAAGAAGGCGATTCCCCTCCCCGTGAGTGTGCCTGTGCATACGCCCCTGATGCAGAAGGCGGCCGATCGACTTGCCGGAGATTTGGCGGCGATCACCTGGTCCGATCTTAAGATGCCATTGATCAACAATGCCGAAGCTAGAGCGATCAGGAAGGCCAGTGACATCCAGGCGTCGCTGGTACGACAACTGTCTTCGTCGGTGCTTTGGGAAGATTCAGTGAAGGCGATGTCCGCGATGGGTGTGACGACGTTCGTCGAGGTTGGGCCGGGAACGGTGTTGAGCGGCTTGATCAAACGGATTCTTCCGGACGCAGTGACCATGAATGTCAATGATCCTAAGTCGCTCGAGGCGACCCGCGCTGCGTTGAGTGCGTGAAGGAATGTGAGGAGCGAGTGGATGTCACTTCAAGGTAAGGTTGCGATCGTGACAGGGGCGGCGCAAGGAATTGGCCGGGCGATTGCAGAAGCGTTGGCGCAAGCCGGGGCTGATATTGTGGTCGCCGATCTTGATCCGAGCCGGTCGAAAGACACGGTTACAGCAGTAGAGCAGTTGGGGCGCAAGGCGCTGAACCTCAAAGTCAACGTGGCGGACGGCACCGACACTAAAGCCATGGTCGATCAGGTGATCAAGGAATGGGGGAAGGTCGACATTCTAGTGAACAATGCCGGGATCACGCGTGATGGGCTGTTGTTGCGGATGAAGGAAGAAGACTGGAACCTGGTGCTGCAAGTCAATTTGACCGGGACGTTCAATTGTATCAAGGCGGTCTTGCTCCCGATGACTAAGCAGCGGTATGGTCGTATCGTCAACATTGCGTCGATCGTCGGGGTGATGGGTAATGTGGGCCAGGCCAATTACGCGGCATCGAAGGCGGCGGTGATTGGATTAACCAAGACGGTGGCGCGGGAATATGCGAGCCGTGCCGTGACCGTGAATGCGGTGGCCCCAGGATTCATCGACACCGCCATGACGCAGGGATTGTCGACGGAGGTGAAAGACACACTCCAAAAGCAAATCCCGTTGGGACGATTGGGTACGCCAGCCGATATTGCCTCGGCGGTGCGTTTTCTCGTGTCGGATGAGGCAGCCTATATCACCGGGCACGTGTTGCATGTGAACGGTGGGATGTTGATGCCCTGACGACACTGTGGACAGAGTATTGTAAGATGCTGCGGCGACAGATTCGCAGCAAGAAGGAGGATCTAAGATGGGGAAGGAGGCAGGGAAATCAATGGGTACTGTAGATGAACGGGTGAAGAAAATTATCGGAGAGCAGCTCGGAGTCGAGGAGGATGAGGTCACGCCCGAAGCCAGCTTCGTGGAAGACCTTGGGGCCGACTCGCTGGATACGGTTGAGCTGGTGATGGCTCTCGAAGAAGAATTTGGCATCGAGATTCCCGACGAAGACGCGGAAAAGATTCTGACGGTCGGGAAAGCGTTGGACTACATTAAAGAAAAGGCCTAAGCGGTTGTAGGACGCGATGAGTACTCGTTCGATCAGACGGATAGTCGTGACCGGTCTGGGGGTGATCACGCCTCTGGGGACGGGTGTCGAAAAAACGTGGAAGGCCATCTGTGCCGGTGAATCCGGTATCGCTCGAATCACGAAATTCGACCCTGCAGCCTACGATGCCCAAATCGCCGGTGAAGTGAAAGACTTCGACCCGGCCCAGTTCATCGAAAAAAAAGAAATCAAAAAGATGGATACGTTCATCCATTACGCCGTGGGCGCTGCCCAGCTGGCAGTGGATGATGCGGGGTTCACCGTGGCGCCGGAAGAGGCCATGCGAGTCGGTGTGTACATCGGATCGGGTATCGGGGGGCTTGGGTCGATCGAGCACTACCATAAGATTCTGCAGGAAAAAGGCCCCGGACGCGTCTCGCCATTTTTCATTCCGATGACCATCATTAACCTGGCCTCGGGACAGGTGGCGATCAGACTGGGCGCCAAGGGACCGAACTCCTGTGCGGTGACGGCCTGTGCGACAGGTAACCACTGTATCGGTGACGCCTATCGATTGATTCAGGCAGGCGATGCTGATGTCATGATTGCGGGCGGGGCGGAAGCCGCCATTACGCCGTTGGGAGTTGCAGGATTTGCCGCATCGAAGGCCTTGTCGTTTCGCAACGATGAACCGACGAAAGCTAGCCGACCGTTCGACAAGGACCGCGACGGGTTTGTGCTCGGCGAAGGCGCCGGAGTGGTCGTCTTAGAAGAGCTGGACCATGCACGGCGGCGCGGGGTTCGGATCTATGCCGAACTCATCGGCTACGGGATGAACAGCGACGCGTACCATATCACGGCTCCGTCTGAAGAGGGGGAGGGCGCAGTCCGATGCATGGAGCTGGCGCTCAAGGATGCCGGCATCGGCAAGGGTCAGGTTGGCTACATCAACGCGCATGGCACGTCAACGATGGCGGATGCGATTGAGACTAAGGCCATCAAGCAGGTGTTCGGTGACCACGCTTCCCGTATCCCGGTGAGTTCGACCAAGTCGATGACTGGCCACTTACTCGGGGCGGCTGGTGGGATTGAAGCAGTGTTTACGGTGCTGGCGCTTCACCACGGGATACTCCCACCGACGATTAACCTGGATCATCCGGATCCTGTCTGCGATCTGGACTATATTCCGCACAGGGCCAGGCCGGCGGCGGTGACCGTAGCGCTATCGAATTCTTTTGGGTTCGGTGGGGTCAATGCCTGCCTACTCTTTAAAAAGCCTGAGGCCTAATCGACTGTGCGAGGAAAGTACTCGCCACTATGACTTTGGCTTCCTCCGTCGACTTGCTCCAATCCTCGTTGGGCTATCGGTTTAATACGCCGGTCTTGCTCGATGAAGCCTTGACTCATTCTTCTCTCGTCAACGAGCAGAAAACCTCGTCGGCTCAACATAATGAGCGGCTCGAATTTCTCGGTGATGCCGTGCTGTCGCTTGTGATGAGCGAGTATCTGGCTGCTACGTTGCCGCAGTCTTCTGAGGGGACGCTCTCGAAGCTGAAGGCGCAGGTGGTGAGCGAGGCATCGCTGGCGCAGGTCGCCCGCCGGCTCGGACTGGGGGAGCATCTCAAGCTCGGGCGCGGAGAGGACCGTTCGAAAGGGCGTGAGAAAGACTCTCTGCTGGCCGATGCGTTGGAAGCAGTGCTGGCGGCCGTTCATCTTGACGGAGGATTCGAGACCAGTCGCACGGTAACGCGCCGTATCTTCTCAGAGGAACTGGCGAATATTGCCACACAGCAGGAATTGCCTGGAGCAGGCGACTACAAGACTCAGTTTCAGGAGTGGTGTCAAAAGTGCCATGATACGTTGCCACGCTATGAAACCGTTCGAGAAACAGGGCCCGACCATCAGAAGATATTTGAAGTGGAACTGTCCCTTCAGGGGAAAATTGTGGGCATAGGGTCCGGACGAAGTAAAAAGGAAGCAGAGCAGCAGGCAGCAAAGCAGGCCCTCCGAGAGCGAGGGGCCTGATATGATTGGCCCAGTAGGGTCACTTCACAACGGGATCAATGATTATTTCAGGGAGGCTGACAATGCAGAGGCGAAACATCATGAAAATGGCGGCAGTCATGCTCGTGCTCGGTGGGAGTCTGTTGCTGGGTATGGGCGCCCTTTCCGCGGCGGACAAGGCCCCGATGGGGAAAGGGGAAGGGACGAAGAGTTCCAAGGCCACGATCAAGACGAAGTTCGGCGATATGGACGTCGTGTTCTTTCCTGAGAAGGCCCCTAAGCACGTTGAAAGCTTCATGACGTTGGCAAAATCAGGCTTCTACAACGGGACGATCTTTCATCGAGTGATTCCCGGGTTCATGATTCAGGGCGGTGACCCCAACACCAAAGATTTGAATAAGCCGGAGGCGTATGGTCAGGGTGGGCCGAGTCAGAAGCTCAAGGCCGAGTTCAACGACATTCCTCACCGGCGAGGGATTCTCTCCATGGCACGCACGAACGATCCCAACAGTGCCGGGTCGCAGTTCTTCATCGTCGTCAAGGATTCGAATTTTCTCGATGGGCAGTATACGGTCTTTGGCGAGGTAGTGAAGGGGATGGAGGTGGCGGATAAGATTGTCGGCTTGCCGAAAAACAGCCGTGACCTTCCGAATGAGCGGGCGGAGATGACGATCGTGGTGGTCGAGTAACCGATGCATGCTTGGTTGGCGATGACGCGCGATTCTGCGGTGATGAGAAGTCTCATGCTGTGCGGAGTGCTGTTGGGGATCGGTTTCTTCACCGGTTGCGGAGGGAAGCCCGAAGTCACACCGGTCACTCCCCAAGCAGCCACTGGTCCCAAAGCCATTATCAAAACGAAGTTCGGAGACATGCACATCAAGTTTTATTCGGATGTAGCCCCGAAGCATGTTGAAAACTTTATCAAGCTAGCCAAATCAGGTTTTTACGACGGGGCGATTTTCCACCGCGTGATCCCGGGCTTTATGATCCAGGGTGGCGATCCTAACACCAAGAACTCGCTGCGTAAGGACACCTATGGACAGGGTGGGCCCAAGGACGAGAAGGGCAACCCCGTCTTGCTCAAGGCAGAGTTTAACGACACCCCTCATAAGCGCGGTATTGTGTCGATGGCGCGAGCGAACGAACCTGACACCGCGGGGTCGCAGTTTTTTATCGTCGTCGAGCCGTCGCATTTCCTCGATGGAAAGTACACAGCGTTCGGCGAGGTGACCAGAGGTCTTGGCGTGGCCGATAAGATCGTGATTTTGCCAAGAAACGATCACGACCTGCCGAACGAGCGGATTGAGATGACGGTGACGATTGTTGAGTAGCAGAGCGATCTCACGGACTCCCGTGCTCTTGCCCGCATTATTCAGGACCGCTTCTGCTGCAATCGCCGATCCGTTGCTACGACGAGCCTTTGGCCGGCGGGCTCGCCCCTCGGACCCTCACCGTACTATACGAGTACGCATCGGGTCCTCACGGCTCCGCGCGCCGGTCTCGCGACACGGCTCCGCGATTTCGCGACGAACCGTCCTGAATAATGCGGGCTAGAGCGCGTACAATAAGAATGTGCTCGCTCGATGTGCGCAGTTGGAGTCCATGAGATCGCGCTGCTTGTGTAGCGTAGAAAGTAGAAGAGCGGATGCTATTTCATGTGTTCGAGGAACGTGCGGAGGCGGGCTTGCTCGGAAGGAAAGAACAGAATGAAGTTCAAGCCGAAGGCACTGCCTGAGACCCAGCGCACTAAAGCTCGTTCGACTTTTATCGTGGGCGATTGGTCGGAAAGGAAAATGATGACCTGAACGTCGAGTCCTTCCGCCATATTGATGTCGGACTCAGCTCGACAGCCCGACGTCGAGATATTGGTGATTGTGCCCTCGCCTTCGATCTCACCGGAAGAAAATCTTAGGATGCAGCGTAATTCCACGCGGCGCGATTTTCTGATCTGTCGTTCTTTCTCTGTGCTCATGGTATCCAGCCTATCGTCATCGGGAATGGCTGCTTGTCAATGATGATGACAGCCCGGTCCATGGGTATGAGTCTCCGGTGCCGGAGGCGGCATAAACTGCTGCCCTGGCAAGATGATATGACCCGGTTCACGTTGTTTAGCCAGGTGTTCGGCAATTTCAGGATGGTAGGCTCGCACATAGCCGATGAGCCCACCGAGGAACCGTTGAGACTGAAAGTCCGTACCGGAAAAGCGTGAGACGAAGGCGATGGCACGGTCCAGTATCTCCGGTGCAGAGGACATGTCGGCGATGTTCTGAGGATTCTGCTTCTTGAACGTGTCGTATTCCTTCTTCAAATGTTCTGCGAAGACCGGCATCGCGCCGGCCGGCACGTGTAGGGGACTGAGTGTTCGCCGCAAGGCTTGTAGCGCTGCCACAATCTCTGCATCTTGCCCGTCACGTCGGCTGTGGAAATAACCAAAAATCACCACTTCAACGAGATTGAAGAGGGCCACAGCCTTCTTGCTGCCCAACTCCTCCAGCTCACGATAGAAATCTCGGCGTACCGGCATGAACTGTACGGCCAGCCGCTTCTGCTGATAGTCGCTCCCGGATTCGAGATAGATACAGTCAGCCGGGCATGAGACCCGTAGGATTCGGTGTTCGCCGCAACACTGGCTGCAGATCAGCCCTGCTAAGGCCGGGCAAGGCCGCTTGCCTTTTCGTTGTGTGCAGTAGGCGCACTGGCTCATTTACTCACGGGCCCTTCTCCTGCTGGTTTCGGTGGAGGCGGGATGAAGCCGTAGTCTGCCAGCGTCCGTTTTTCTTTCTTAGGCTTCCCATCACTGGGGGTTTCGAGCCCGTTCATCTCGGCCGCATGAGCCAATTCATACGGAACAAGGATGAGGTTGTTTGCACGGTCGATACTCAGATCTCCCGGCGAGGGCAAGAATTCGGCGATGACTTGAAACCGCTTGTCCCAGCTCATGCGCCAGACTTTTCCCGTTGTGAAATCGGACACGTACATGTTGCCCCAGCGGTCGAAGTCTACTCCGCGGAGATTCTGGAAGCGGTTGGAAAAAAATCCGTTGGAGACAATCTCCGTCACCACGCCTTCCGGAGAGATTTCTGAAATCTTGCCCTTCTCCCAACTGACGGCGATGATTTGACCTGACTTAGGATGGATGGCTAGGCCAGAGGGGCCCGCGAGGGCGGGGTCTGTGATGAGCACAGACCCCGCCTGAGTAGCCAGATCGACGCGGTAGATGGTGTTCGCCTTCTGATCGGAGCAGTAGAGGTGTCCCTTGCCATCGAAGGTCACGTCACTCAACGATGTCTGTATGGGCTTAGGTTGAGAGGTCGCAGGCGGTCGGATGGTGAGCGCCATGACCGGCTTGCCCGTGGTCGTATCAAAGCCGCGTAGAGTATTGAGATCGGCCACGTAGAGCACGTGTTCAACTAAGGCCATGCCTTTGGGGGCATGAAGGATGACGTCCCCCTTGCCGCCTTGGATGAACTTGAGGTCGAGGAGTTTGCCGTTGGGATCGAGCTTGGTGATGAATCCGTTGTTATCGGCAGTTTCCGCATCACCGTTGACGCTTGAGATGAAGTAGCCCTTGTCGAGGGGATCCTTCACAAAGCTATAGGGAGATTGCAGTTCTGTCACGGTGATCTGGGCGCTGAGAGGGCTGGCGATCACAAGGGGTATGATCACGATAAGCCAGGCTGCTGGATGGCTGATGATGCGTGTCAGAAGGGACATCACGGAGGAGGTGTTGCTCACAAGATGGATGGCTGTTAATTGTAGGTGATCAGTTCATCGTAGCCGCCAGGTGAAGAGCCTGTCAAGAAACAGGCGTGAAGCGTGAGACCTAGGGGAGAAAAACGTACCCGTGCGATCGATCGATTGCACGACTCCCCCGTTTCTCGTTTCATCTTTTACGTCTCACGTGTCATGCCTGAGCGGTCGTTGACTTGCTCAAAAATGCCCTGCTATGGTGCCTTGATTTCCTGGCAGTCTTTCAATGAAGGAGGAGTCCGTGGCGGCACGATTGATCGATGGCAAAGCTTTGGCATTGCAAGTACGTGAGCGGTTGGCAACGGAATCAGCGGCGGTCTTGGCGAAGACCGGGATGAAGCCCGGTCTGGCAACAATTTTAGTGGGCGACGATCCCGCCTCCCACCTCTATGTGAAGAGCAAACAGAAAGCCTGTGATGCCGCAGGTATCTATATCGATGACCACAAGTTGCCGGCGAGCACGACACAGGCAGAGTTGCTATCCTTGATCGAGATGAAGAACGCCGATCCCAAGATCCACGGGATTTTGGTCCAGTTGCCGCTCCCGAAGCATATCGACAGCAAGGTTGTGCTCGAGGCGGTGTCGCCCAATAAGGATGCAGATGGTTTTCATCCATACAATTTCGGTCGGCTTGTCGAGGGGCATCCGGTATTTGAAGCCTGCACGCCAAAGGGTGTGATTAAGATGATTGAATCCACCGGCGTAAGTATCGAAGGGAAACGCGCCGTCGTCTTGGGACGGAGCAACATCGTCGGCAAGCCGTTGGCGCTTATGCTGCTTCAGCGCCACGCCACGGTCACGATTTGTCACTCCAAGACAAAGGATCTGCCGGCGGTCTGCCGTGAAGCTGAGCTATTGCTGGTGGCAATTGGAAAGGCCAAGTTTGTCACGGCTGACATGGTACGCGAGAGGGCCGTCGTGATCGATGTGGGTACGAACAAAACTCCTGAGGGTAAATTGTGCGGCGATGTCGATTTTGAACCGGTCAGTCAGAAAGCAAGCTGGATCAGTCCTGTGCCGGGCGGCGTCGGGCCCATGACGATTGCGATGTTGCTAGACAACACGGTGGAGTCTGCAAAGCGAATGGCGGGAATGATGTGAGGCGGCTGGGTGCGCCTGTGCTCGTACAACGCGCGCGCAGACAGAGCAACCCAGCAATCTCTTAGAGGGACAAGGTTAGGAAAGGGCTTATGAGTCGAGAGCCGCGGCGACTACGAGAAATCCTCGATCAGGGACAGTTTGCTGTCACGATTGAGTACAATCCTCCCAAAGGTACCAACATCTCTGGCGTATTAGAGAATGCCAAACAATTGGTGGGGCGTGTCCATGGCGTCAATGTCACGGACAACACGGCTGCCGTGGTGCGAGCCGGATCTCTTTCCGTTTGCCGACTTCTCTACGAATTGGGCCATGATCCAGTCATGCAGATGACCTGCCGTGATCGGAATCGGATCGCCATGCAGTCGGACCTCATGGGCGCCGCCATGCTTGGCATCCGCAATATTTTGTGTCTCACGGGGGACTATCCAACCGTTGGAGACCATAAAGAAGCGAAGCCGGTCTACGATCTCGACTCGGTTCAGGTCATGCAACTTGTGCAGGGGCTGAACAATGGGCGGGATATGGCAGGCAATAAGCTGGATGGCTCGACGGCGTTTACGATCGGCGCTGCTGTGACGCCGGAGGCCGATCCGCTCGGCCCCATGCTGGCCAAATTTGAAGTCAAGGTGAAGGCAGGCGCCCAGTTTTTTCAGACCCAGGCGATTTACCATCCGGAGCAATTCGCGTCCTTCATGCAAGCCGTTCGGCCATTCAAGGCCAAGGTGCTGGCGGGTATTCTCGTCCTTCGGAACGCCAAGATGGCGGAGTTCATGAATGCCAATATCCCCGGTGTGTCGGTTCCTCAGGACATGATCGATGAACTCAGGGCGGCCGGCCCCGAGCGGGCTGAGAATGTAGGCGTGGACATCGCCGTGCGAACAATCAAGGCCGTGCGGTCTCATTGCGACGGGGTCCATATTATGGCGATCAAGGCGACGCATCGGCTGGCCGAGATCATCACCAAAGCGGAAGTGGGATAATGACGGTCCTCGAGTTTCAACGCCACAAGCGCGATAAGAAGAAACTGATCGTCGTCACGGCCTATGATGCGCTGTTTGCACGCATCGTGCAGCAGGCTGGCATCGAGGCCATCTTAGTCGGCGATTCGCTTGGAGTCGTCGTGCAGGGGAAAGCCAATACGCTTTCGGTGACGATGGACGACATGCTCTACCACACGAAGCTTGTGGCTGGGGCTGCGCAACAGGCGCTCGTGATCGGCGATATGCCGTTCATGTCTTATCAAGCCAGCCTGGAAGACGCGCTCCGCAACGCCGGACGGTTTCTGCAGGCCGGGGCTCAGGCCATCAAGCTGGAAGGCGGCGCAGTGATGGCTGATCGGGTGGCTGCGATGACCAGTATCGGCATTCCCGTGATGGGGCATCTCGGCATGACCCCTCAATCTGTCCATCGATTTGGTGGCTACAAAGTTCAGGGGAAAGAGTCAGATCATGCGCTGGCCCTGGTGAATGATGCCAAGGCCCTCGAAGCAGCCGGTGCCTTCGCCATCGTGCTCGAGGCGATTCCCACCGAGCTGGCCAGGACCATCACCGAACAGGTGGCCATTCCCACCATCGGGATCGGAGCGGGTCCGCACTGTGATGGACAAGTTCTGGTCCTCTATGACCTCCTGGGGCTATTCGACGACTTCGTGCCGAAGTTTGTCAAACCCTATGCCCATCTCAAGGCTGATGCGCTCCAAGCTCTTCGCCGCTACAAGGAAGAAGTTCAGGACGGCAAGTTTCCAAGCGAATCGGAAAGCTATCATTGACCGTTGGCGAGCCTGACAACCGGCCGTTTCGCCCTCGCATCGTCCATGCGTGCTCCCCCTTTATGGGCCTCTACCTCGTGCCTTGACGAGCATTGGGCAGACTTGCCAATGTTTGGTACACTTTGTTTTTAGCTGATCAGAAAATCGAGGTGATGCGTGATGGAGTGGATTGAGTGGTTGCTCAGCAGCGAATTCAGAAAATTTCTACTCGATCACGATCTGTTTTTCCCGTTGTTGTTTCTCGGAAGATTGATCGGGATTACAGCGATTGAGCTTTTGCGGCCGGCTCGAGCGGTGTCCTATCGGAAGGTGATTCTGAACGATCTGACGGTCTTCGTCGTGTTTCAGTTTGTCATCTTTCCGTCGGCGGGATACATCGACCGGTATATCGCCATCCGCCCCCAGCTGCCGGACACGATCCTGGCCATGCCGTTCCCAGTCCGCGTATTGTGCTATTTCGTGATCGCCGACTTCGGCCATTATTGGATTCATCGCCTCATGCATACGACGCATGTCTGGCGGGTTCATAAATGGCATCATGCCCCAACCTATATGTATTGGCTCGCGGGAACGCGTGCCACCGTGCCGCAACAGGTTCTGGTGAATCTTCCGTATATTTTTGCCTGGTCGTTCCTTGGGGGGGCTCCCTGGTGGATGGGACTGATGATCGGCGTGTTCAATTCCCTGCAAAACGACTGGATGCATGTCAACGTGACGTGGCGATCCAATTGGTTGGAGTGGTTGATCGTGACGCCGCGGTATCACCACATTCATCATAGCGACAACCCTGCCCACTACAAGGCGAATCTTGCGGCGTTGTTTACCATCTGGGATCGCTTGTTTGGCACCTACGTGAATCCGGACGAGGTGAAGGAGCCGTTATCGTTTGGGATCGGCGAGAAGGTCCCACTTGTTCGCTTGGCATTAGGTGTCTGAGGGCTGCTGGCGCGGCGAAGTCCTACGCCTGTTCCCGCTCATACAGGCGAATGAGTGGCGCGCGAAAGTCTGAATGGACTAGGTGCTGCCGAAAATCTTGTGTGAGTCTTGCCACGTCGATCCCCATGTAGCGCGTCGGTATTTTTTGCAATCGAACTAGGCCGTTGGTGACCAGATTCTCCGCTGCCCGGTGGTTACCGGTGAATCGTTTGAGATTGGCGGCAGCGAACTGGATGAGGGCTTGGAAGAAGTTCCCTTGTTCAGTGTGGTGGCCAACGGCATGCCAAAGTCCTTCGAAGATTTCGTGGCATTCCCACCAGTAGGCGTAGTTATAGAGGTCGATCCCAAACAGATATTCCTCCGAGGTCTGCCATTGGGCCGTAAAGAATGGCATTGGTTTCGGCTCTGGCTGACCATAGGAATGGCCGAGGGGACTGCGCTGCGGATGTGGATTGTTCCCCGGAAGGAATCGATAGGGTGGAAACGGCCTCGTTGAGTAACGAGGCCAAGTCGGATCAGGAGGCTGAGGTTCAATCACGATTACGCTCGTTGGATGCCCGTGACCTGGAAGACCTGGCGATCGTGCAGCCGCACCGCAGTCAGTTCTTTCCCCCATACGCAGCCACTGTCGATGGCCAATAGGTTGGGCTCAATGTGTAATCCCAACGCAGCCCAATGTCCGCAGATGACCGTGGTCTCGGTCTGTTTTCGATTTGGAATTCGGAACCAAGGGAAATAGCCAGCGGGC
>JBBRRN010000038.1:0-14155 GCA_038200685.1 Nitrospirales bacterium | reverse complement strand
GTTCGGCTGGTGCGATGGCCGTTCGTGGTCCATCGAGGTTTATCAGGCTAAAACGAGCCGCGTTCCAGATCTTGTTCGCGAAATTGCGATAGCCTTCGATCCGCTCTTCCGCAAGTTTGATGTCGCGTCCCGGTGAGGCCATCGATGCGAGCGTGAACCGCAGCGCGTCGGTGCCGAACTGCTCCATTACGTGCAGTGGATCGATGACGTTCCCCTTCGACTTGCTCATTTTTTGCCCTTCGGCGTCCCGCACGAGGGCATGGACGTATACATCGCGGAAGGGGACATCGCCCATAAATTTCAGGCCCATCATGATCATCCTGGCCACCCAAAAGAAGAGGATGTCGAGGCCCGTCACGAGGGTCGAAGTCGGGTAGTACGTCTTGAGATCGGGAGTCTGTTCAGGCCATCCCAGGGTGGAAAAAGGCCAGAGGGCTGAAGAAAACCAGGTATCGAGGACATCCGGTTCCTGAATAAACTGCCGGCCTCCGCATCCGGGGCAGATCGACGGCGCGGTTTTCCCGACAATCGGAATCGCTCCTTGGAGAATCGTTAATCGCGGAGCGCGCGTGGCTGAGGCGGTCGTTGCCGCGCCCTCAATGATCAGCTCTTTGTTACAATGGCCGCAATACCAGGCAGGGATTTGGTGCCCCCACCAGATTTGGCGCGAGATACACCAGTCTTTGATATCCCTCATCCATCCCAGATAATTGTTCGTCCATCCTTCTGGAATGATCCGGATACGTCCGGCTTCAACGGCCTGGATCGCAGGCTCGGCCAGCGGCTTGATCTTGACGAACCACTGAGGAGACAGATAGGGCTCGACCACGGTTTTGCAGCGGTAGCACTTTCCAATGGCCATTTTATGGTCATCGACTTTCGTGAGGAGCGCGCGTTCTTTCAAGAGCTGTTCGATTTTGGGTCGGGCCTTGATGGCGGGAAGGGTTGCTACCGCCTCAATAACGGCTTGATCGACGCCGGCGATTTTGAGGCCTTGTGGATCGAGTAACGCCTGATGGTCAAAGATGGCAAGGCGAGGTAGTCCGTGCCGTTCGCCTGCTTCAAAGTCGTTGAAGTCGTGCGCTGGCGTGATCTTCACGGCGCCCGTCCCGAATTCCGGGTCGACCAGAATGGCATCGCCTACGATCGGAATCAGGCGGTGGGTGAGAGGGAGACGGACCCGTTGGCCGATTAATCGATTATAGCGGGGGTCGTCCGGATGGACCGCCACCGCAGTATCGCCGAACATGGTTTCCGGCCTCGTCGTTGCGACGGTGAGACGAATCGTTGGGTCCTGCTCGAGCGGGTAGTCGATTGAATACAGCTTCCCTTTCACGTCTTCATGCTCGACTTCGATGTCTGACAGTGCGGTCATGCAGCGGGGACACCAATTGATCAGCCGCTCTCCTCGATAAATCAGTTTGTCTTCATAGAGACGGACGAAGACTTCCAGGACGGCTTTTGACAGTCCTTCGTCCATCGTAAAGCGAAGGCGATCCCAGTCGCAGGACTCACCAAGCCGTTTTTGTTGACGAATAATGGTATCCCCGGAGGCGGTCTTCCATTGCCAGACGCGCTCGATGAAGCGTTCCCGTCCAAGGGATTCCCGGGAAACGCCTTCGAGCATGAGCTGCTTTTCCACCACGTTCTGTGTGGCAATTCCAGCATGATCGGTGCCGGGCAGCCACAGCACATTGCGGCCTTGCATGCGCCGCCAGCGTATGAGGATGTCCTGAATCGAATGATTCAGCGCGTGGCCGACATGGAGCGAACCTGTGACATTGGGTGGAGGAATAGTAATGCAGTAGGGTTGGCCTGGGTGGGTCGGCGAGGCGTGGAAATAGCCTTGCTGTTGCCAGAGCTGAGACCACCGCGCTTCGACCGCCTTGGGGTCGTAGGTTTTGTCGAGTTGAGGTGTGCTCATTTATTGAGGGTGTCCTAGCGGCTACGAGAAAACCATGTTGAAACCGGTCCGTATGCGGCGCAACAGGGAATAGTCCCAGCAGGATGCTCAACAAGGCCAGACTTCTCACCCGCCCGCCCTAAGTCTGCCAAGACAGCCTCTTCGCCCAGGGACGCGCCTTATCCCATGCAAGGCCGCAGCGAGTGAACAACGATGGTCATTCCGAGCTTGCTCGTATACGTTGTGCCAGGATGGCCCGGATGAGTCTCCCACTGCGCGCGTCCAACGAGGGTTTTCTGAGACCGCGCGTTGCGCGAGTACAGGGGACTCACCGGGCCATCCCTCCTCCTGCTGGCGGGCTATTTCAGCATCCCGCCCGAAGTCCGGCGCATCTTAGCACGCGGGTGCGTGCCTCTCAAGGCGACGCGGAGGACACACATCGCTTGAGGGGTGTCGAGCCGTGTGTTATACAGACTGGCACAAGGCGAGGGCGAGGGCGTCGCTTCGCTTCCACTTTTTACAATTTGGAGAGACTATGGCCACAGGCCGTGAAAAAGACCGTAAGACGAGAAAGAAGCATCTGAAGAATGTCGCACGGGTGAAGGCACTGGTGACGACAGCAAGACGGAGCAAGGGTAAGAAGAGTAAAAAGGGGTGATTCGGGGCGGGCGCGGGAGTCTTACGCGGCCTGTGTGAGGCGAACGATCTCTGCCTTGATCTGTTCTTCGGCTAGATTTGGCACGAGACGCAGGACAGCCTGTTCGACCTGTTCACGGGCTGTCACCCGAACAAGTGCTTCGGCTATTCCAGCAGTCTGCTTGGCTGCAGCCTGCTGGACCTCTTCCTTGACGAGTCCCTCAAGCGAGCCCAGTTGTTCCCGAACCATATCGGGTAGGGAGCGACGAACGGCAGCGATTTCTTCGCGGACGCATTGATCGATGCGTTCTTTGATCAGGGGGCTTGCGGTGTCGAGCACGCTCTGTCGAATGATGGGTTCGAGGAGGGGCATCTCCTGTGAGAGCACCTGTGGGAGCGCCGTGACAAGTAACGGTTCCAAGACCTGAGCCAGCCGTTTTTCCGAGAGGGACGTTCCCGTCTGGGTGCGCACCTCGGCTTCCACGGCTCTTGCCACGAGCGTTGCCAGGTCTTTTCCCACCATCTGGGGGAGCAGGTCGGCGATCTTTTTTTCCGTCCGTTCAGACATGGAGTGGAGAAGTTGACCGAAGAGGCCCATCATCGCTTCTTCCGGTTCGGCAGTCGGGGTCTGTGCGGGTGTGGTAGTCGCGGCAGGGGCGTGTTTCGGTTTGGGGTGAGGCATGATCCCTGGCTTCTCTTCTTGTTCAGCCGGATTGTCCTCGTTTACGCTATCATCATCATCCGAATCTGTCCCACTTGTGACCGGGGGCCAGGAGCGAGACTTTTTCTTGGCGCCACTCGCTCTGGCTGTCTGCTGTTTTTCCAAATCCTTGATCACATCGACGAGGGCTTCCGACTGAAACGGTTTATTGAGAAAGGCCTTCACTCCCAGCGAACGCATGTGGGTTTCATCGACACGATCTGAAGGGCTGGTCAAGGAAATGATATAGGTTTCTGCTAGGTTATCGAGTTTGTGGACTTCTTTGCAGAATCCCGAAAAGGTCATGTTCTCTAAGTGATAATCGGCGATGATGAGATTCGGGCTTGTGTGACGAGCGGCTTGCAACGCGGCAGGGCCATCCTGGAACCCCTGCGCTTCGCACCCTTCTTGTTTTGAAATTTGCTCGACCAGCCGGCGGACGGCGGGACTACTGTCGACGACGAAGATGGTTGAAGCCACCTCACCCTCCAATATTATTGAATGATTTGAAGCTAGCAGTGAGGGTATTCTTTGTCAAGAAATCGCAAAATTAGGGGCATGCTTTGACTTCGGATTTTTGAGCTGACTACAATCAGCCCGCAAGAGGATGTGTGTGCCCCATGAAAACCCCAATCCACGTCATCTTTTTCGACGCAGCCGATACCTTATTTCATATTCATGGTTCGGTGGCAGACATCTATCTCACCCATGCGGTTCAGCATGGGTTTCGGCAGACTCCCGACTCGCAGGCCTCGATTGCACAAGCCTTTCGGCGCGCCTTTCATGACGCGGCGCCGCCGGTCTTTGCCGCAACAGATCCCATCCAGTTAAAGCAATGTGAACGGCTCTGGTGGTTCGACATCGTCCACAATGTATTTTATCGCGTCGGGATGTTCGAGCGATTCGATGAATTCTTCGAACAGGTCTTTCAGGTATTTGAAGATCCTCGTTCCTGGGCATTGTTTCCCGAAACACATACCGTATTGACGAGGCTTCGTGAGGAAGGATTTGAGTTGGGGATTGTGTCCAATTTCGATTCCAGGCTGTTCCCTGTGATGCGTGGACTCGGCATTGACCGACTCTTCGATACGGTGACGATAGCCAGTCTCGCTAGGGCCGCCAAGCCTGCACCGAAGATTTTCGAGATCGCTCTTGAAAAACATGCAATCGATCCGGCCGAGGCGATCCATGTGGGTGACAGTGTGAGGGACGATATGGAGGGGGCGACGAAGGCCGGACTGACCGGTGTATTGCTGGATCGATCAGGGCGCTTACAGACGTCTGGCGGCTATGTGATTCGGACGCTAGATGAACTTCTTCCGCTGGCGATGGCTTCAAAGGAGTAGTGGAACTATATCTTTCGCGCGGCCCTGCAGCGAGAGGTCAACCAGGTCAGATTGTGGGGTGCTTTCGAGATTGATCTCGATGACCAATGCACCGACTTCCTTCGCCACCGCCGCAAATCCCGCTGCTGGATACACGACTCCCGATGTGCCGATCACAAGAAAGAGGTCGCATCCTTGGATTGCTTGATCGCAACGGCGCAGGTCTTCCTCCCAGAGCGATTCCCCAAACCAGACGATATGAGGCCGGAGTAGTGCCTGGCACAGCCGGCACGTCGGTAGGATAGGAAGGGGGACCTCCCGGTTGTCCGAGATCACGCCACAGCCCGTACAGCGAACCTTCCAGATGTTCCCGTGAATTTCGGAGAGCCGTTGCGAACCGGCGGTTCGATGGAGTCCATCGACATTTTGCGTGATCAGCCAGAATGTATCGGGCCTGCGACGTTCAAGCTCAACAAGGGCGATGTGGGCGGGATTCGGCTGTTTCGTGGCAATCAATTCACGCCGCCAGTTGTACCATTCCCAGACCAGCCGGGGATCCCGTTCAAAGGCCTCTGGTGTCGCCAGATCCTCTGCGCGAAAGTTGCGCCACAAGCCGTCTGTCCCGCGAAAGGTCGGCACGCCGCTATCCGCAGAAATGCCGGCTCCCGTGAGGATCGTGACGTTTCGAGCGGACGCAAGGTGTGTGCGGGCTCGGAGAATCTGATCGTCAGTAGCCATAGTCGAGTCTGCGAAGTGTACCGCATTTCGAGCCGACGAATCTGCGTGGTATAGTACGCGTCCTTCATTCTTGTGAGGAGCATAATGAAACAGATTCTCATGGTGGGAGCGGGATCAGTCGGTGGGTTCTTCGGCGCGCATTTCGCGAAAGCGAATCTCTCCGTGTCGTTCCTGCTGCGGCCCAAGACGCTCGCAGTCGTGAAGCAGAGTGGCCTCACTATCCGCAGTGCCAATGGCTCCTTCACCGTTCATCCACCGGCCGCGTCCGATCCGCGAGATCTCGCAAAACCCGACCTGATTATTCTCTCCGTCAAAGCCTACGATCTGGATGAGGTGCTGACCCAAATCGAGCCGGTCCTGACCGATCGGACCGTCATCTTGACCCTGCAGAATGGAGTCGATACGGAAGATCGCATCCTGGCGCGCGTTCAACGGGATTGCGTCGTGGGTGGAATTGCGTACATCTATACCAAGATCGCGGAGCCTGGCGTCATCGACCATTATAAGAGGGGAGCGGTGGCGATCGGGGAGTTGATGGGGCATCAGAGTGCTCGCCTGCTGGCCATCGCGGATCTGTTCAAACAGGCGGGGGTTCCTTGTCAGTTGGTCGACGATATCCGGCGCAGCAAGTGGGAAAAGATGTGTTGGAATTGCGTCTTCAATCCCTTGACCGTCATGATCGACGACAAAGTGTCCAAGGCGCTCGATCATCCCGAGATGCTGCAAGTGATTCACCAGATCGTGGGGGAAGTCGTGGCGGTGGCTGCCACTGCAAAGGTGCCGTTAGCCCCCGATATGGCGGAGAAGGTGGTTCGTTGGACCCAAGAGATTCGGGATATCCATACCTCGATGTACGACGATTGGAAGGCTGGCAGGCCGACCGAAATCGATTATTTGAATGGGTATGTCGCGAAGCTCGGTCGTGGATTCGGCATTCCGACGCCTCTGAACGATATGTTGACAGCGGTGATCAAAACCATCACGGAGCGGGATCGAACCGGCCCCGGTATCGTGCGGATCGACGGGGCAGTGGTCCAACCTGTCTCACTCGATCGGGCCGCGCTCGCATCGTTGCCAGCAGAGCATCAGCTCGATATCTCGACTGTGATGCCCGGCATGCAGGGTAAAGGAATTCGCGTGAAGGGCCTGCTCGATATTCCGGCACTGGCCATCGGGACGGATCATGTGACGATGCATTCGGCAGACGGCAAATATTCCGCCTGCCTCACGCTCCAACAGGCGAGAGAGTTTGGGGTTCTCGTCTACGAACTCGATGGAGCATCGTTGCCTGATGCGAAAGGCGGTCCGTTCCGGTTAGTGACACCCGGTCTCGGAGATCTCTGCGCCAACGTGAAGGGGGTCGCAAGAATCGAGGTGACCATCGGAGTTGGAAAAGATACGCGGCCAACGAATTGCTAGCCAGCGTCGTACGTGAAACGTATCTCGTGAAGCGTCGTTCGTTTCCGGATTTGGACGCTTTACCACCATGGCTTGTGACGCCGGGGACGTTTACCACGCCAAGCATACTCAAGAGTTGGGCATCTCACAGGAGCAGGTGTACGTTGCGAGAGACACTCCAGCCGAGGTAGCCGCCAGGTATCGTGTGCGCCGGAGGCGAAGTTGATGTTCTCATTGACTCCCTCTCATTCAAATATTGAGTGTGATCTGGGTGCGTCCTGGCGCGCAACGGCGATACCACCCAACCCAGCGCTGCAGTGGGCGCGCGATGAAGCCGCGCACCCCCTGAGTTTTGGCGTTATATGCCATGGATGACTTAAAACAGATACAAGCGTCATATGATACAGCTCTGGTCGGTTACTTGGAGCTATCCGATTCATTGACAGGCGAACTTAACTATCTATTTAAGCATCATGAAAACGATCAAAGCCAGTATTGGCGAAGAACTTTTGTTCGTGCATCTTGGAGCCTTGTAGATGGCTACATTTATGCGTTAAGGGAGATGTGTCGTGTTCTTGCGCCCCGACGTTGTCGAAAAGTCCGATGAAGACTTGCTGATCAATGACCGTCAAGAAATAGGAAATAAGATTAAAAGCGTGTTAAAGCTTGCCGTAAAAATATTTGATTTGCCGGTATACTTGAATTTTAGCGGCTCTGAATGGGTAGCAGTTAAGGATTCAATCGAGAAACGTCATAACGTAGTTCATCCAAAATCGGCAGCAACAATCTTCATCGATAATGATGAATGGAAAAAACAAAAGGATGCTATTTCGTGGTTTATTTCTATCTTCAACGCGTTGGACGTAGCGTTACAGAATAAATACAACTGACGGCAAGGAACATGGGTGGGGCATTGTGAGCCCATCTCCTTTGACCATTTTTCGCCGGCCTAGCGAGCGTTATGCCTCATGAGAGTGACCCTAGACCACAATTGCATTATCCACATGGTGAATCGAACGGATCTCGGCTGCAAGGTCAAGACAATTGTTCGCGACGAGCGTTACCAGTGCTTTGTGGTCAACATTGGCGCGTCGGAGATGCGCGAACAGGGAGTGCGCCCTGATCAGTATGAGAAATTCGAAGAGCTACTTGAGAAGGCCGGAATTGCTCACCTTCCGAGGCTCCACCCGTTGATGATCTCGGATGTCACTTTTTGGGACAGGTGCCTCTGGGCGAGCGACGAGATGGTCAGGCTGTCGGACGCAATTCGGGATGCGTTATTCGGCAATTCACCGAGCGTAGATATCGCCACCGTGGGCCTGGATTCCCCAGCGGGAAAGAAATGGCTGAATCAAGTGTGCGATGTTCAGGGCATGTGGTGTCATATACAGAATGGAAACGAGACCTTCCTTACCACTGATAGCAACTTCACCAAGGAAACGAAGTTGCCAAAACTAATCGCCCTGGGTGCGGGACGCATTTGCCACCCTTGCGACCTATGAGGCTAACTTGCTGCTGCATCAGACTCGCGCTTGCGCCACTCGCGGGTGGGCTCCATGTTGAGCGGAAAAAATGGGGGCGTGCCGTGGGGCACGCCCCTGATCTCAGTACAGTCAGCAGACTGAATCGCTTACTTCACTGCGTCAATGTTAGCGCCGAAGTTAATGTGAACCGCCGAGCCATTCATCACTAGCCCACATTCTGCACGAGGGTTCGTGACGAAACCGCTGAGACGCCACGCGAGACGGGCGCGCGGAGCCGCGAGGGAGGGAGGCATACTTGACACAGTATGTTGACCGACCGAACGGCGAGCCCGCCCGCCGTAGGCTTGTCGCAGCGGCGTTTCGGCGGTTGTAGTAGAAGCCTTCGCGCATAATGCAGGCTGGAGCCGGTACCGACTTGACTCCGGCTGCTTCGTCTTTTTTTACACGCGCTTTGTTCCTGCCGAGATGGACGCTCTACTGTGTTTCGATCGGTGGCGCGACAATAGCAAGACCATTCAGACAGTCCAGTCAGCAATCGTGCAGGGCTTCATACGAAGAGCACATCCAGCGGAGGAAGAAATGGGGTCAGGCTCGTTCGCGCTATTCTCCGTAACGTGAGATCCGGCAGATCTTTCTCTTGTGTCTTGGTGTCCATAACGGCACGCGCATCGGCAAGAATCCCAAGCGGTGAGAAGGATTCCCTGACGCAAGGGCTACGCCCCTCGGAGCTATAACGGAACTATGCCGTTCGGTATCGCAAGCTCACTATGCGCTCTAAGGGTTTTTGCGAAGCCGATGAAATGAGATGAGAATGGCACAATCGCTTACAGTCTCTCAGGAATGGGATAGGCCGGTCAGGATTACTCAATAAGTCGGCGTCACCAAACAAACCAAGGAGTTGTCAGAATGATACATACTTCAGCCTGTCGTAGCGATTATTCTGGCAGTACGATGTCAGGAAATTTCTCAACGAGGAAACTGGCGGTGTGCCTCTCGATGGCACTTATGGCAGCCATGCTTCAGGCCTGCGGTGTTGCCACGATCAAGGATATCAAGCCGACTCCCCTGGTTCCCATTGAGCGGAACAAGATGGCGTCGTTCGATGTGACGGGCCTTGGAACCTGTGCGAAGATGAGCGTCGATTTCGGAGACGGCAGCCCAGCGGCTGACGCATACAACGTCAATTTGGCCACTGCTTCCAGTTATACCCATGTCTATACCGGATGGGGTGGCGGAAAGATCGTGATGGCGGAAGGAATCACAAACTGTGTCGGCAAGGTTCAAACGAGGGTCAAAGTGCTTCCGGAGGTCCTGCGCGTTGGCGTACTCGCGCCAAGACCTACAGCGTGTGATCTCATACCCAATATGCCTCCTCTGCGCAAACACACACTTGTGCATGCCAAGAACCCTCCCGGATTCAGCCTCCTCAGCAACCCCCTCAGCACGATTAATTTCGGCTGTATCTTTGGATGCGTATACAATCTCTTCGGGGAGAATGCTCCGGCACCTCCTGCTTTCCCGTTCCCGGGATTGCGAAAGTACTCGATGGTGTTGAGAGTCGGCACGCAGGTGGAGCAGGGGCCGACAGTCTTTGACGGCGAAACGACATTCACGACGAATCAAGCTGGGCCTCTAGAAATATGCCAGAACGACGAAAAGCTGTCTGATAACAGCGGTGGATGGGCGGTAGATATTTCGGTCGACGATCTAGGATCGTAATTTCGCCTGTTGGGTTGAGAAGTGGGTCAGGAGTCGTTGTGCTGCCTCACTCTCGCGTCAGACCGATTGCCAGAGGCAACGGCGGGGCTTAAGCGTCGAGCGATAAAAAAAGGGCGTGTCGTGAGACACGCCCCCTGAACTCTTGGCCGTCAGATGACGGAAACAGTTACTTCAACGCGTCAATGCCGGCGCCGAAGTTAATGTGAAACGCCGCGCCATTCATGACGAGAGCCGGCACCGACTTGACGCCGGCTGCTTCGGCTTCTTTCACGCGTCCTTTGTTGGTGCCGAGATGGACGTGTTCCACCTCATATTTCGACGGATCCAGTGCGTTGGCCACGCTCTGCTCGGCTGCGACGCACACGGGGCATCCTGCATGATAGAAAACAGCTTTGCTTTTCATGATGATCTCCTCTCAGCTGTGATGGGTAAGATACCGTATCTGCGACAGGGTAGAAACAGCGCCAGGCTCAAGATAGCAGGCACGTTCGGGTTCCCGTCCACTCGTAAGTAACATACGGACAGTCTGGCGACGAAATCAATAGAAAAATTATCGCCTCTGGCACGCGTCGTTCGTGAAGCGTGAAACGTGGACAGAAAGAGTATGTCTGGATCGTCGTCTGCGTGACACGAGATAGGCTTCATGAGGAACGTGCGCTCAAGCGATCTCGCGACAGCCTTCATGAATCATGGGGATGAGCGAATGACCTGAATCGTTTTCCACCGCTCGGATCGATAGCGCCAGAGCAGCAGCCCCATTCGGATCGTCCAGTCTGCAATCATCGCGCTCCAGACGAAGAGCACATCGAGTGCGAGCCAGGGCCCTGCGATGGCTGCGAGGGGTAGACGGACTCCCCACATGCCGATGGTCGTTGCCACCATGATGAACTTCGTGTCACCGGCTCCACGTAACGATCCGGCTAACACCATGGTGAGGGCGAGCGGCACTTGGAGAATGGCGACAATACGCAGGAACACTGTTCCGAGTTCAACGACGGCCTCATCGTTGGTAAAGCTGCGGAGCAGCACGTAGGGAAAGAAAAAGAACAGCACGCCCATTGAGGCCATCGCGATACCCGCTAGGCGATTCGCCTCCCAGTTTTCCAATTTGGCCCGGACATATTTCCCTGCACCGATACTCTGCCCCACCATCGTGGCAGCTGCGATTGCGAAGCCATATCCCGGCAGGAACGACAGGGATTCGATCGATAAGCCGACTTGATGGGCGGCGTAGGTCACCGTGCCGTAGAGCAGAACGATCTTGGTATAGAGAATAATCCCTGCCTGTTGAAAGATCCGCTCACCGGAGACCGATGCGCCAATTTTCCAGGTGGAGCGTAAGAGATCGCGCCTGATATGAAGTGACTTCTTCAAGAGTGATCGGCAAGACCAAAGGAGGTAGGCCACGCCTGTCCCTTCCGCGAGACCGGCTGCCACGGCCGCTCCAGTGATACCCAAGGCAGGGACGCTCCAGAGTCCGTAGATCAGTGGGTAGGCGATCGTGAGATACAGCAGATTCACCGCGATTAAGGCGTACATAGGAGTTTTGGTGTCTCCGGTGCCTTGTATAATCGATGAGAGGACCTGCAAGAAGATCGTGCAGGGAATGACCAGGAAGATGAAGTTCGAGTAGGGAAGGGCCAGTGCGATGACGTTGTGCTCTGCGCCCAACAGCTCCATGACCATCCCATTCAGAGACAATCCGAGTACCACGAGCGAGTAGGACACGATGGCGGCCAATCCGAGGAGATGCGTGGCGGCTTCTCCGACGTCTTTGGTGCGGCGAGCGCCCCACAGCTGGGCAATGAGGACGTTGGCGCCCACCGATAATCCAGAGACAAGTGTGGTGGCGATGAAGGCGAGCAACTGGCCGAGTCCGACAGCCGCGATAGATGTGGCGCCGAGACCGCCGACGAGGAAGACAGCGGCGATGCCTTCCATGCGTTGAAGCAGAGTGGTGACCGTGACCGGTAAGGCAAGGGTGAGGACGGATTTTCTGATCTGTGCAATGCTGGATGCCATGGCGGGCCATCCTAACAGGATGCGACTCATAGGATGCTGAAAAAAAGCCCGCCTATCTCACGGCTATTCTGGTAGACAACGATAGGTCAGTCCGATTAGTGTCATCCCACCATGACTGAACTCAGTGATCTATCGTCAGTTCCTCTTCTAAAGGTACCGCGCCTGTCAAAGTCAAAATTCCTGTCCGGGCTGCAATGTCACAAACGTCTGTTTCTTGAAGTCCATCATCCTTCTCTTGCGACCAAGCCGGATGCAGCGACTCAGGCGATGTTCGACATGGGAACAGAAGTCGGGGAGTTGGCCAGGAGTCGTTTCCCAGATGGTGTATTAGTGACTGCGGGCTACCGCCAGACAGAGGCTGCTCTCGCGCAGACGGCGGCGCTGGTTCAGGACCTCACCGTGCCCGCGATTTTCGAGGCGGCGTTTTTGCATGCTGGAGTGTTGATTCGCGCAGATGTATTGGAGCGTGCCTCCACCGCTGAGGGGCAGCCCTGTGGCTGGCGTCTGATCGAGGTCAAGTCTTCAACGAAGGTCAAGGACGTGCATCTCGAAGATCTCGCCGTGCAAAGCGAAGTGATACTGGGCGCAGGGCTGACGCTCGTCTCCGTCGGTCTCATGCATATCAATACGGGGTATCTGTATCGAGACGGAGTGATCGATCTAAACGAATTATTTTCCATTCAGGATCTGTCCGATGCGGTGGCTCAACGACGGGTTGCGGTGCCTGAACGATTAACCACGATGAGTCGCATGTTGCTCCAGACCCAACCGCCTGCGATTGAGCCGGACCGGCATTGTCACACACCCTACGATTGCCCGTTTTGGGAACATTGCACTAAAGACAAACCGGAGCGATGGATTCATTACTTGCCGGGTTCGAAACACGTGGTCAGTCAATTGACTCAGCAGGGAGTGACGACGATTGACGAGATTCCAATCGCCACAAAGTTGTCTCCGGTTCAGCGTCGTGTGAAAGAGAATGTCGAGTGGGTGTCCGAGAAACTTGGCTCTGTATTGAAGGCTGTGCAGTATCCGGTGCATCACCTTGATTTCGAGACGGTCATGTTAGCGGTGCCTCGATTCTCGGAGACGAGACCCTATCAAGCCCTCCCGGTTCAGTGGTCGAATCATATCGAGCAGGCAACGGGTGAGGTGCGCCACGAGGAGTTTCTGCACAAGGATGTGAGCGATCCCCGGAGGGTGCTTGCCGAAGCCTTACTAGAATCTCTGGGAGACCGGGGGAGTATCTGTGTCTATTCGCCGTACGAAAAGTCTGTAATCGAGCAGTTGGCCGTGGTTCTTCCTTCGTTGCGAACTGCTCTCCAGTCATTAGTGAAGCGCATCTGGGATCTGTATCCGATCGTGCGCGATCACTACTATCATCCACACTTTGACGGCTCCTACTCGCTAAAAGAGGTCCTCCCCGCTCTCGTCCCATCGTTGGGGTATGGCGACCTGGCGATCAAAGAGGGAGGGCATGCTGCCAGTCAGTACTACCGCATGGTCTTTGTTGAAACGGATTGGGTTGAGCGGGCGACGATTGAAGAGGCCCTGCTGCGATACTGCGCGCGAGATACCTTGGCGATGGTCGAACTCAGAAAGGCGCTTCTCGAAAAATGTCACTCTGGATGAGGCGATGTGTCTGGTTTCGATGGACCTGCGTGTGTGGCCCTTGTTCAATCGTGAGGGTTTGCGCGAAGGTGTCCTGAAATGCCTGAAAGGAACGCTGGTAGGTATTCGTTTGAAAAATTAATCTCGTTTATTTCTAACATGAAGACTTGGGATGTGAGAACATCTTTGTTCCAATCGATTTGGGAAACGTCCATCGAGCAGGAAGTCCTAGCTTGGGTAGGATTTGCAACATGCAGATTAAAGCTGAAAGTCAGAGGTGATACACCCAATTAGCAACGCCTACTGCGAGTGGGCGAGGTAGAATGCCAGCAGCGGGTGCCAGGGTTTGCGGAACCTGTTACAACTTAGAGGGGCGATCACTTCTTGCCGCAAGCAAATTTCCATAGTTCTTTTCCAGCACTCATGGGTGCAATGGGTTTCCACGTTTGTTCCACCGAAACACTGTAAACCTCCGCCCCGTGTCCCATATGGCCAGAGAACTTCGTATACGCAAGTGCCCTACTACGATCTTGTGCACAGTCATATACTTGCTGCGCCTTGATAGAGGAGTACGAGTTGGCTCGTCCGGTTTGTGTCGTCCTTAAGTCGAATAAAGACC
>JBBRRN010000037.1:0-14204 GCA_038200685.1 Nitrospirales bacterium | reverse complement strand
TTTCTTATGCTTTCTTATCCTTCCTGAATTTACTGGCAACCCTAAGAGTTTACCTCCCAGGCTGGAAGGCGGAGCAGCCATTTCCATAGCCGCAAGTAGGGTGCGGATTCGGATTGAACGGACCTTGCGACTGAGCGAAGACAGAGCCTACACAGAGACTGTAGAGAGTCAGAAACAAACTTATAGCCAGCATCCACCCCTTCGTGATAAAACTCCCTTCGTGAATGTGAGGGCACCGAGCCGCCGAGGACTTTGCAACGGACATTTCGTTCATTAAAGCCCATAACCTATGGAGAACACGAAGATGCTAACGTCTACGTCAATTCATAGCCTCGTCCATCACCTTTAACTCATCCCACCACGAGGACCGGTCATGGGGAACGAGCCCAGGCTGGGCAGCAAGATTTTTTATAAGATTGGCGAAGTCAGCCAAATTGCCGAGCTACCAGCGTATGTATTGCGATTCTGGGAGTCAGAATTTCCATTTCTTAGGCCGAAGAAAAGTCGTGGGAATCAGCGGCTTTATGTCAGGAGAGAAGTTGAAACAGTGTTGGAGATCAAGCGGATGCTCTATGAAGAGGGGCATACGCTCGCAGGCGTCAAACGATATTGGGCCAGGCGCGGTCGGGTGGCAAGCCAGCAGGTACGGCCCAAGGAACTTGCGCAAAAACTGCGGGGGAATCTCCAGGCGATTCTCAAAATTATGGAATCGCATTCGAATTGACCACGGTCTGTCTCATTCCTTTCGACCGGGTTGCATTCCGGTTCCTCATGGGGGCCATGGGGGAAACGGTGTCGTTGAATAGACTGTGTCGGGGCGTGGCGCAGCCCGGTAGCGTACTCGCTTGGGGTGCGAGTGGTCGGCCGTTCAAATCGGCTCGCCCCGACCAATACAGACAGCGCTGAGAACTGAGACGAACAGGATCGTGTCGTACTCAGTTCTCAGCGCTCAGCAGTGAAACAGAGAGCTGCCGTCGGCAGCTTTTTTTAACCCTGACGGACCCATGCGAATTTTGGTGACGAACGATGATGGGGTTCATTCGCCTGGCCTGACGGCGCTCGCCAAGGCGTTGTCAAGAGTGGGCGAGGTGTGGGTGGTTGCGCCGGACCGTGAACGGACTGCCGTGGCGCATGCGGTCACGCTCCATAAACCGCTGCGGGTGCAGCAGCTTGGAACACGGATCTACGCCGTCAACGGTACGCCGGTCGACTGTGTGAATCTGGCCGTGCTGAAAGTCCTGTCGGCACCGCCCGATCTCCTTGTATCGGGAATCAATAAAGGTGTGAATCTGGGCGACGATGTGTTGTATTCGGGAACAGTTTCGGCAGCGATGGAAGGAACGATTCTCGGCGTCCCTTCGATGGCAGTGTCACAGGAGGGGCAGGAACATTTCTATTTCGATGCCGGCGCTCGGTATGCCGTTCGTATCGCTCGTTTGATCCTGAAAGAGGGCTTGCCGGACGAAACGCTCGTGAATCTCAATATTCCGAATCGGCCGTTCGGGTCGATCACCGGAATCCGAGTCACCTGTCTCAGCCGCAGGCGCTTCGATAATCCGATCATTGAAAAGGTCGATCCGCATGGTCGGACTTACTATTGGATTGCCGGGACTCGTGTGTCCTGGAGTCGAAGCAAGGATGCCGACCATGAGGCGCTTGAGCAAGGGGCGGTGTCGCTCACCCCCATTCATCTCGATACGACGAATCATGGGGTGCTGGATCGATTCCGGAAGTGGGAAACGGTGCGCCGACCACAGGCGCGTCGGGTGTCTGCAACGTCGAAACTGAAAAGCAAACAGAGGAGTTAGGGTGTTGTGGGGAACCTGATCGAAGCGATCATTACAGAGCTGAGCCGGTTTGTTGTTTCGATGATTTCAAGGTTCGGCTATACCGGCATTTTTCTCACCATGGCCATTGAGAGCGCCTGCATCCCATTGCCCAGCGAAATCATCATGCCCTTTGCCGGGTATCTTGTGACGTCGGGACAGTTCACCATGCTCGGCGTGACATTGGCCGGCGCTATTGGAAATGTCGCAGGGTCAGTTGTGGCCTACTATGCTGGCGTGTGGGGCGGTCGGCCGTTCGTCGAGCGATATGGGCCCTATGTGCTGGTGTCGAAAAAAGACATCGAGATGGCGGATCGATGGTTTGCCAAATATGGCGATGCAGCCGTATTTTTCAGCCGGATGCTTCCGGTCATCCGGACCTTCATTTCGTTGCCGGCTGGCATTGCCCGAGTGAATATCTATCGATTCGTCCTCTACACGTTTCTCGGTGCGTTGCCCTGGTGTTATCTTCTGGCCTATATCGGTGTGAAAATGGGAGAGCAGTGGGAGCATCTCAGAGACTATTTCCATCAATTCGATATTGTGATCGGTGTATGTTTGGCGATCGCCGTGGGATATTTTCTCTGGTCTCATTGGCCGAAACGTCGTGTCACTCCGGGGGTATAAGCAGTCCATGCTCTCGATCTACAACACCCTCACTAGGAAAAAGGAGCCGTTCCACTCGCTTCAGCCGAAGACGGTCAAGATGTATGTCTGCGGTGTGACGGTCTATGACTATTGCCATATCGGCCATGCGCGCAGCGCGCTCGTATTCGATGTGATCCGGCGCTATTTGGAATACAGCGACTACAAGGTTGAATTCGTCAAGAACTTCACCGACGTAGATGACAAGATCATCAAGCGGGCGAATGAACGAGGCGTATCCTGCGACGCAATTACCGCTGAGTACATCGAGGCGTACTATCAGGACATGGGGAAGCTTGGAATCAGACGGGCGACAAATGAGCCGAAAGCGACCGAGCATATGGCCGAAATCATCGAGCTGGTCGGCAGGCTGATTCAAAAAGGCCTCGCCTATGAAGTGGCAGGCGATGTCTATTTCCAGGTCGAGAAATATCAGGCCTATGGCCGTCTCTCGAAACGCAAGCTTGAGGATCTGCAGGCCGGTGCGCGAGTGGAGGTGAATGAGCGAAAGCGCCACCCGATGGATTTTGCCCTCTGGAAGAGCAGCAAGCCGGGAGAGCCATCATGGGAGAGTCCTTGGGGCCCAGGGCGCCCTGGCTGGCATATCGAATGTTCCGCCATGGCGATGCGTCATTTGGGAGAGACCTTCGACATTCATGGTGGAGGAATGGACCTGATCTTTCCTCATCATGAAAATGAAATCGCCCAGTCTTGCGGTGCCACCGGGAAAGAGTTTGCTCGGTACTGGGTCCACAACGGTTTTGTGCAAATCAACCAGCAGAAGATGTCTAAGTCCCTGGGGAACTTCTTCACGATTCGGGAGATCTTCGAAAAATCTGAGTGGACGGTAGAGGTCACTGGAGAAATCCTCCGATACTTCCTCCTCTCGACACACTATCGAGCGCCACTCGATTTTTCAGATCAGAGCTTGAGGGAAGCGAAGAATGCGTTGAATGGGTTTTATGATCTCTTCGCACGGTTGGCAGAAACGGGGCAGGGTTCGACGTATCCTGATGAGAAAGCCGGTTTCGATAGTGGCGGTGCCGTGGAGTTGTTCGAAACTGCCATGGAAGATGATCTCAATACTCCTGAGGCACTGGCAGCGCTGCAGGATTGGCGTAGCAAATGGAATAAGAAATTGATCGAAGGGCTCTCAGCTGAAGCTAAGCACTCGGCGTTGAATGACTTCCGAGAGCGTGGGAAGATTCTCGGGTTGTTTCAATTGGAGAGGTGGCAGTTTAAGCCTGCGGTAGGCACTCTATCGGACAGGGAAGGTTCGCGGACCGTTCTGGCGGACCATGACATAGAAGGCAAGTTGGTCGAGCGCAATGAAGCCAGAAAACAGAAGAACTTCAAGAAAGCCGACGAGATTCGTCAGTTCCTCGCGTCCCACGGCATCGTCATCGAGGACAAGCCCGACGGTACCAGCCGGTGGAAGCGATAGTCAGCCTGAGCTGATTTACGGGCTGCATGCCGTGCGCGAAGCATTGCGCGCCGGTTCGCGCCCGCTGCAGCGGCTTCTTGTCCTCCGCACTGATCGGCAATTCCACGACCTTGTCCAGCTTGCGAAGGCGCAAGGAGTTCCTGTCCATATCGAGCCGCTGCAAGCGTTCGACCGTCTTGCACCGGGCGGACATCACCAGGGCGTGATTGCGCTCATTGCGGCAAAATCATACGACACGACGGAGCAGATTCTTGATCGTGCGAAGACTCGAAGTGAGAAGCCATTTCTCGTGCTCCTCGACCGAGTCGAAGATCCCCACAACTTAGGAGCGGTCTTGCGGACGGCTGAAGCGGCGGGTGTTCACGGGGTTTTCATCCCGGAACGGCGTGCTGTTGGTTTGACATCCGTGGTGGCGAAAGTGTCAGCTGGAGCGCTGGATCACATCGCTGTCGGGCGCGTAGGTAACCTGATTCGTCTCATTCAGGATCTCAAAAAAGCCGGCCTGTGGGTGTATGGCGTGGACCCACAGGCAGTGAAGCTTCATACCGACATCGACATGACCGGCCCGATTGCGCTGGTGTTTGGAGGAGAAGGAGAAGGTCTTCGCCCTGGTGTGCTGGGAGAGTGCGACGACCGCATCAAGATTCCGATGCAGGGCCGCGTCCAGTCGTTGAACGTTTCAGCTGCAGCAGCCGTCACGCTGTTCGAAGTGGTACGCCAACGTCGCAGGGGCGTCGTGCCGGCGGCGACGCCTACCGGATCTTGATTGTCCCATCTTGGATCGCAGTTTTGAGCAGCTGGGCGGTGTTCGATACGCGCATCTTTTTCATCATGTTGGCTCGATGTGCCTCAACGGTCTTCACACTGATCTTGAGTCGTTGACCGATTTCCTTGTTTTTGAACCCGGCCCAAATCAGTTCAAGAATTTCTTTTTACCGGCTGGTCAGCGATTCAGGCCGTTTCTTGCGTGGGGGTGGGGTCAGATTGGCCAGGGAAGGTTTGGTTTTCGTCTTCGCAGTCCGTGCCGTTGCCATTATTGTGTTCTCCTTTAGCGAATAAAAGATAGTACGGTATAATTTACGTCGATGGGGTGAGGCCAAGAACAAACCCGTACCCAGTAGGCAGCAATTATAAGAACTCTCTCGTCATAAGTAAACCGTAGAAGCCAGGTTCCAGTGAAGCTACCTAGTTTATTTCACATTTCCCGCACCGTGACTTGGGCATTCCTGGCCGGAGTCTGCTCCCGAGTCGATTATGCATGAATGGCTTCTCTATTGTGCGGTCGGGACACTCGGTGCGCTGATCGGCAGTTTTCTCAACGTCTGTATCTTCAGACTACCACGAGGCGAATCGATCGTCTGGCCTGGTTCTCATTGCCCCTCGTGTGCTCACCCCATCGGGTTCTACGACAATATTCCGATACTGAGCTACCTGTGGCTTGCTGGACGCTGCCGGGCTTGCCGCACGCCTATTTCAAAACGCTACCCCCTCGTCGAAGTCACAAACGCACTGGGCTATCTCGCCGTCTTATGGTACTTCGGTCCTACCTGGACGGCCGCGCTCTATGCTCTGCTATTTTCTGCTTTGGTTGTGGTGACAGGAACAGATCTCACGCATAAGATGATCCCCAATGTCATCACCATACCAGGGGTGGTGGTCGGACTTCTAGGTGCAGTGACGGTATTGCCGGTGGGTGTAATTAATTCTGTGGCCGGTCTCACGGTGGGAGCCGGCATTCTCTGGCTTTTGGCCTGGCTCAGTCCCTATCTCTTCGGTAAAGAGGGAATGGGCGGCGGCGATATCAAGTTGCTGGCGATGATCGGTGCATTTCTTGGCTGGAAGCCGGCGCTTCTTACCATCATGATCGGCTCGCTCACTGGCTCGATCATCGGCGTAGGTTTGATTGCGCTGCACGTCATCAAGCGCGATGACTATATCCCCTTTGGCCCCTTTCTTGTGTTGGGCGCTCTTCTCTCCATGTTTTTTGCCCAGCCGCTCCTCGATTGGTATCAAGGTCTTCTCGGCCCTGCTTTCTAATCCTCTCCCTGTATCTCTTCGGGTGAATCCCTGTATCTAAATAGCGAAGTGTTTTTCTGACTTTCTTCCTCTCCCTCAGCCAGGCATAAGCCGGCTGTGCTGCCTTGCGTCCGTGTGCAATGTGAAATCGCGCGAACTTAGGAGGTATTCCGCCTCCGCTACGCACGATGCGCTCAGTTATCTAGGCGTGGATCAGCGTGGGCATGGGTCTTGGATATCCGGCCATCCTCGTAAGGAGAAATATTGTTCGAGAGGGGGATATGCGAAGAGAATTTCAGAGACAGGAACAGGGCTGGAGTCTGACCGAGCTCCTTACTGTGTTGGCAATCATGGGCGTCATGGCCGTATTGGCTGGGCCGAGCTATCAGGCAGTAGCCGCAAGGGTTCAGGCACGTAGCGCGACGGTGGAGATTGCTTCGGAACTCCGTCTCGCCAGGCAGCTGGCCATGGGTAGACGAGAGCGGCTTCGAGTCGTATTCGATCGAGAGGGCCGGACGATCACGCTACGACGTGCGGATGCCGAGGGCATTCTTCACGTCTATCACTATGCGGACAAGGGAGTGATAGTCGAGGAGCCAACCTCAGGCCCTGAACTTCTGTTTCAGCCCAGTGGTCGCTCGGTGACTCCGACGACCATTCGTGTCCGCGACAGTCAAGGTCGGGAAACTATGTTTACGGTGAGTATCACCGGAAGGGTGTCTATCTCATGACCCGGGATCAAGTATTTCATGCAGAGGACGGAGCCAGTTTTGCCGAAGTGCTGGTGGCGATGACGCTGACGTTGATCGGATTGGTCGGCGCGATGGGGGCGTTTCAGGCAGCAGAACGGAGTATTCGAATAGGGACATTAGCGACGCGCGCGCTCGCGATGGCGGAATCACGGATTGAAGCAAAGCGATCTGTGAGATGGGATCGTCTCTTGTTGGACGATTTGAACCACGATGGTGCATCGGATCTTGTCATGCATGACGATGGAGTAGCCGGTGATGTGCTGGCCGGTGATGGGGTGTATTCCGGGAGTTGGGACCAGGACGGTGTGCGGCTCATCTGGACGGTGACGCCGAGCCGCTCCGGTTCGCTGTCGGACTCAGGGCATGTCCTGATAGAGGCTCGCGCCGTCTATGCTGCAGGTGAGAACCAGCGAGAAGTGCGAGTCGGGACTCTGCGGGCCAATCCAATGTTCGTTGGGAGCCGATAACGCGATGATACCGGGAGTAGACAGAATGCGAATCGGGCAGGAAACAAGAGGTATGCATCAAAGAGTGTGGATGGAGACAGGGACTAGTCTGATCGAGCTGATGTTTGCCATGGCGGCTGGGCTAGTCGTCCTCGGCGCCACGCTTCAAGCCCTGTCGTATTTCCAGCAACAGCTTATGAAGCAACAACGTGAGGTCGCTCAACAGCAAGATCTTCGTCTGGGGCTAGAAGTTCTTGAGCAGGAAATGCGGCTGGCGAGGTCCGGCTCTCTCGCCAGCACAACTTCGGGCTCAGTGGAGTTCCTGGCGAATCTGCATGGTCTCTCGACGACGGTCACGGCAATAGCAGTGGCCGGCCAAACGGCTCTTTCGGTCGAAGACGGGCGAGGGTGGGATGATCGGAAAACAATTGTGGTCTGTTGGGCGGAGCGGTGCGAAAGGCTTACGCTGGTTCGTGATGGACAACGGCGCATGCTGACCGTGACGCAGCCGCTGACAACGGCGATTCCAGCCGGAGCTTTTGTCTCCCTCCTGAACCATGTCCACTACTACAGTCGCCAGGATGAGCGCGGGGTTCTGAGGTTGCTGCGGCAGGTCGACGGGGGCGCGAGTGTGATGGTTGGAGACATCCGGGAGGTTCGGTTCTCCTACTGGGACGAAAATGGGCAGGTTTCGACACAACCGGCGTTCGTCAGGCTGGTTGTGATTGAAGTGATGATGTCTGGCAGAGGAATTCGTGCAGTTCGAGAAATCAGTCTCAGGGCTTAACGGAGGCTTCTTCAATTAGAAGGGAAGTGGGAATATGAAAATGGGAGAACGGCGTGCAGCGAAATTCGACCATCAATGCGACGAGGGCCACGTGCTTCTCGGGGCACTTATGCTGATCTTTCTGCTTGGAATCCTCGGCATGACATCTCTTCACCTGGCAGCTCAGGATGGACCGGGCATCAGCTCCATGAAAGAAGATAACGTTGCGCAACAGCTGGCCGACGGTGCAGCAGATGTGGTGATGAGTTGGTTTCACGATTCGTCAGCGACTCCAACGGCCCTGGCCGGATTGCTCGCCAAGCGCCAAGGGGACCTTGCGAGCGGGCCGTCGTTCTTCGACGCAGCCGGGCGTTCACAGTTTGTCGGGACAGCAGACCGTCCCGATATCATGCTCGATGCAGCAAACCAAGCAGACAACCAGACGCTCAACGGTTCGTCCAGCGGTTTCCCCAATGCCCTAGGGGGGCTTGGTCGGATTCTTAAGTTGAAAGTGTATGGCCCTTTGCAGCCAGGCTTGTTGAGCACGGTTGAGGTGACGGCCACGACGGTCGATCACAAGCCGATTACACGAACCGTTCAGCTCCAACTTGGGGCTGTGAAGATTCCCGCGGTTCGCGCGGCGTCGCAGGTCGGTCAGACTCTCGGAGCCATGCAGCCAGGTGGGGAATCTCCCATCATGGTCCATTGGGGTGATCAACGGATATTGGGAGATCTTATGGTGCAGCGAGTTGATGACCTTGCCCTCAAGCGGACTGAGGCTTCAGTTACCGGCCAATCGTATGGCGAGATGTTGTCTGCGCAGGATCGCTGGACGGAATATTGGATTGGAGGGACCGTCTCGGTCATCGCTCCTCCACCCGGTCAAGGTGTGAATCCCCCGCTTCCTGAAAACGTGCACCTGCACCAATATCCGTCGCCTGGGGTAAGGCTCGATCAGTGGGACTACGACTCGCTTAAGAAGATCGCATTGCGCTGGGGGACGTATTATCGACTCGATCGTGCGGGGCAGCTCCATCCTCAAGGGGCCTCGGATTCTGATCAGGGAATCACGCCTGCAGATGTGTTGGAATCTCAGGGCATCGGAGACCATCGTGGACTGGTCTTCATCGACACCATCGATGGGCAATCGCCGCGCGAGGATAACATGGGGACGCTGGTATTGGAGACGGACTATGTCGAAGGCCTGTTGGTCGTGCAAGGCCATGTGGTGTGCAGGCCTCGTGCGGCCGGGAAATCAGTTCCAGTTCTCAGTCCACCTTCATCGGGAACAGAATCGTTAGGGACACGGGTGCCGGTGCAATTGTCGGACATCCCCGTCAATGGCTTGTTGTCTGCGGCAGGCGCGATCAGGGTTGAACGATCCGCTCGCGTATACGGGGCGATCATGGCAGGCCAGAGCGTGACATCGATCGGAGCCGGTACCGGCATCGAAGTTTGGTACAACGCCGATTTGGCACAGGGACTCTTTCGGGGGATTCCGGTTGTGTACCGGGAACCGGGGACTTGGTTGGCCAAGTACTAACGGAACGGTAAAAACGAAAGGCAATGTGCATGATGATCGAAACGAATGAGTCAGTGAGTGGAACCAATGGAAAGAAGGGTGGCCGTGTATCGGAACTCTTCCATTGCGCGATTGAGCAAAACGTGCTCGATAGCTTGGTCTATCGCGGCATGATCAGTCTTGCTGACGTGTCGACGGCGGTTGACGACTCTAAAGATGGCAGTGTTGACCTCGAAACGGTACTCCTCGACCGCTATCGTGTCCCGAAAGATGCGTTAGGGTCCGCCCTGAGTGATTTTTATCAATGTCCCTATCTGCCCTATGACGAACGAACGATCATCGATGCCGACTTGCTTAAAACGCTCAACCTCGATTATCTCAAGAAGAATTTCTGGCTGCCCATCACGCGTCGCGGCTCACTGATCGACGTGCTCACCAGTGATCCGCACGATTTCGACAAGAGCTGGGATGTGCGGCGCACATTTCCTGGAATGACCATTCGCTATGCCGTAGGTCTGCGTCGGGATATCGAGCAATTTCTGCAGCTGGCTAGCGGTCAAGGAGCCAGCGGCTCCATCGGTTCCATTCTTGGTGAGTTAGTGAGTGACATCCATCTTGAGCCTGTCCGTGATTCCCTATCTGGTGGGATCGACGAGAACGACTCAGCCATTGTGCGGCTGACCAATCAAGTCATTGCCGAAGCCGACCGTCTCGGCGCGTCGGACATTCACATCGAACCGTATGAGGATCGGCAAGACATGGTTGTGCGCCTGCGCATCGACGGCACGTGCTCGACGTTCATGAGAATTCCGTCGATCTATCGGCGAGAGATTGTGTCACGCATCAAGGTCATGGCCAATCTTGACATCGCGGAACGCCGCAAACCGCAAGACGGAAAGATCCGGTATCGGTTGACGAAAGATCGGGAGGTCGAATTGCGTGTCGCAACCCTGCCTACCTCAGGACAGGAGGAAGATGTTGTGTTGCGTCTCCTGACGGCCAAGCAACCGATGCCGCTCGACGCCATGGAATTTGCCCCCGCCACATTGCAGGCCATTCACGCTATCGCAGAGAAACCGCACGGGATCATCCTATGTGTCGGGCCGACTGGCTCAGGAAAAACCACAACCCTGCACGCGATTCTCAAACACATCAATACCGACGAGCGAAAAATTTGGACGGCCGAAGACCCCATAGAAATCACCCAGAAGGGCCTTCGCCAAGTCCAAGTCCACCCGAAGATCGGCCTCACCTTCGCGACCGCGATGCGGGCGTTTCTGCGCGCCGACCCTGATGTCATCATGATCGGCGAGATGCGTGATAAAGAAACGGCTGACATCGCTATTGAGGCCTCGCTCACTGGCCACCTGGTGCTCAGCACCCTCCATACGAACAGTGCGGTTGAAACGGTGGTCCGGTTGTTGGATCTCGGGTGCGACTCGTTTAACTTTGCCGACGCCATGCTGGGAGTGCTTGCCCAGCGTTTGTGCAAGCGGATTTGCAACCAGTGTAAGGAGGCCTATCATCCAAGTCGGCAGGAGTACGATGAGTTGGTGCAGGGATACGGGGTACAGGATTGGCCCACCATCGGCATCGAGTATCGAGCTGATTGGAGCCTGTACCGTGGGCGAGGCTGCGAGGCCTGCAATCGAACCGGTTTCAAGGGGCGAGTGCCCTTGCATGAATTCTTAAGAGGATCAGAAGAGATGAAGCGGCTGATCCAATCAAGAGCCGGGACTGCTGACATGCTCAGTCTGGCAATGAAAGAAGCCATGTCGACTCTGGTTCAAGATGGGATACGAAAGGTCTTGGGTGGAGAGACGACCTATCGCCACGTCAGAGCTGTGGCGATGAAATAGCCGATCTGACGTATTCGATTCAGACAACACACTCCTGCTCTACGGCTTCCCCCTGCTCAGGAAATCCCCTATGGGGGCCCCTCGTTCTTCGACAAGAATTGTCTCCAGCAAGTCCGAAAAGCGTCCATGCAAAAGGGAGTGTTCCTCATGCTCTCTTGTATATCAATGGCTTAGTGACAGATTCCCGTATATTCGTAACGGCATGTCCTTTGCGTGACGGTAATGGAGCTATGGGTGTACCAAGACAAAATTTGGCGGATCGTATGCTCGGACGGAAGAACGGCGAGAGCGGTTTCTCATTGATTGAGTTGATGATAGTCGTGGCAATCATCGGGATCGGCTCGGCTCTTGCAATCCCAAACTATGTGCAATGGAAAGCCCAGCATGATCTGCGGGAAGCCGTGAGCGAGTTTGCCGGTAATTTAAACCTTGCGAGAGTCGTCGCAATGAATCGCAACCGCCAAGCGACGGTCACAATTCAAGTGTTGGGTAGTGGATACATCGGCGTCGATGCCATTGCCGGAGGGGCTCCAATATTTAGCACTCAGACGATGAACGGAAGTGTGACGGGTTTGCCAGGTGGCACGACGAACGTGGTGTTTTCGTCAATGGGTTTGAGCACAGCCGCCGCGAATCAACTCATTCCGATCGTGAATACAGGGGGATTAGTCTACTCCGTGTTGGTGATGCCGTCAGGGAAGGTGACATGGTGCGCAAAGTCCACATGTCCATAAATACGCGACTGCTCCGTATGACGACTCGCGCGTCGAGGAGTGGGCACGAGGGGTTTACGCTCATAGAGAGCATGGTCGCGATCGTGATACTGACGATCGGCCTCCTGGCTTTGACAGGCATGCAATCATTCTCATTAAGAAAGAACGTCGATGCCAACGACCAAACGCGGGTGACGAATCTGGCGGCGGACATGCTTGAACGCATTCAATTTAACCGACGCAAGGCGGCAAATTATCACAACATCAACGTGAGTTCCGGTGCGACGACCTGTCCGACCGCCGCAACCGACGTGATGGCGAATGGAGATTGCACGCAGTGGCGCATATTGCTGCTGAACTCCAACCTTCAAAACATTGCAGGGACCGTCACGCTGAACCCTGCTCCTCCGGCCATGGATCCCCTTGGATTGAACCGCAGTACCGTGACAGTCCAGGTAACGTGGAATGAGGCGGTCAGCGCAGGGGTAACGGCAACTACGAAGACAGTACGTTTAGACACAGTGATCGCGCCTGAATAATCATGGAGAGGTGCACAGTGGATAGTGTGCAGGATATACGGGTGCTGCGTGAACGAGGATTCACGCTCGTTGAGATGATGATCTCAATTGTAATCTCGACAGTCATCGTTGCTGCCGGGTACACCATACTGACCACGACGCACAAGGCCACGATTTCGAATGAGCGAGCGGTCGGAACACAGCAAAACGTCCGGGTAGCCATGGAGTTGATTGCCAGAGACATTAAACAGGCTGGATTCGGCCTGCCGGAGGCCCCCAATCTTCCAGTGGGTGGGACCGCCGGCAATTGCGCGACGGGCGCGGCGGGTACAACGATTACGGCGATCAGGCCAGTCGATAACAATTCCGCCATTCCGCTAACCGCCGTCAACGATACGGGCGCTGATACTATTTCGTTCGTCGTTCCGAGAACGAATCCTACGAACGGGGCAATTTCTGGTTGGATGTTAGCCAGTGCGGCTCCATCCGGGGGGGCAGGGTCATTTACCACGATCACCTTGACGACCACCGCCGTCACGGAGATGCAGAACGAAGGGATGCAGAACGGCTCCGGCGCCTATATCTCGCTGGGCGGAGTGGTCACGGTGCCTGTGACATCGAGTACAGGGGCGACGATTACACTAGGGAGCCCCACCTATGCGCCAGTAACCTTCCCGGCTGGAACACAGGTCTTCCTCCTACAGTGCGTAACCTATCAAGTGGCCAGCGGGGCTGCCAACTGTGGTTCCGCCGGCCCTTGTCTGACGCGAACGGTGGATAGCGGCACGGCCCCGGCCGTCACCACTCCCCTCGTGGACGGGGTTGAAGACCTGCAACTTGCCTATGGGTGCGACGGATGTAACACCACGATCAATGCGGGTGTCCCAGACCGAGTGATCGATGATTTTAACGGCAACAATACGTTCGACGTAGCCGATTTCCAAACCAATAGAGTGTGGACATTCGGGACCTTTGATCCGGCGACGATTCGACTCGTACAAATCAATCTCGTCGCGCGTCAAACAGCGATTGATCAAGGTACGGGGGAGGGGATTCAATCAGGGGCCTTGAGCGCCCCGCTTCAAATCAGCGACCACCTGCCTTCGAACGATGCTGGATACGCAGCGGCAACCTATCAGTCATTCCGTCGTCGTTTGCTGACAAGGACCGTCGACACAAGGAATCTGCAGTAATCATGCGCAAGGGGATGCCCATGACAACGAGAATGCGAATGATCCGGCAGAATCCTCTCAATCCCCAGTTGGGCGAAGAGGGCATTGCGCTTATCACGACGTTAATGATTCTGTTCATCATGACAGTGTTGGGGGTTGGGGCCGTAGCCGTCACGGCGTTAGAAAATCGGATCGCCGGGTTCCAGCGAACCGGCGAATCTGCGACTAGTGCGGCAGAATCATGTGTGGGAACGTCGTCGAACATCATTCAGCAGACATTGGCTTCGAGCTCTCTCACCGTACCTGCGGCATTCGTCACGGCTTCCGGTCCGGTTCTGAGTGCAGCGGAAGTGGCGGCAACTCCTTCTCTGTCCTCGGAAATCGCGGGGTTTTCGGTCAATGATCCTGATTTAGTGACAGGAGTGGGCTCTGCGGGGCCTGACTATAGTCTGCAAATAAATGGGTACACTGTTCTCGGCGATATCGATTTCTTGTACACCATGCCGAAAGCTGGATCAGGTGGTG
>JBBRRN010000036.1:0-14245 GCA_038200685.1 Nitrospirales bacterium | reverse complement strand
GTGGAGAATTGGCGATCAAGATCCTTCAAGGAACGAAACCGAGCACGTTGGCCATCATGCCGCCGCGCAGAATACTGTATTCGCTGAATCTGAAGACCGCGGACCATATGAAGCTGGAATTTTCACCGTCTGTCGTCAAGAACGCTCAACAGATTTTCCCCTAAGGCGCATGGCACGATGACCACCAAAAAAAAGATCGGACTGACAACGAAGTTCAACGTGCTGAGTCTGTCGCTCATTCTCGCGACCGCCCTCGGACTCGGTCTGTTCGTCGTTCAACAGAAGACAGCCTCCAGCTACCGTGACCTCGTTCAACGAGGTACAACCACCGCCTCTATGGTGGCCCAAAACATCGAATATAGCCTTTATACTGAAAATCAGGAGGGCCTACACCGAATCGTCGACAGTGTCAGGCACGATCCTGATGTTGCCTATATCGTCGTGTTCGCCGCAGGAGGAAAGGCGCTCGCGACAAGTGCGCCGGAACCCGGTCTCGTCGGCCAGGTTTCTACGCTCCCCTCTTGGGCAAGCCACGAGACGATGGTGCGCACATTTATCGATCAGTCCGACCGTTCACCCTATGTGGACATCCTCGCGACCGTCCATACCCGAACCAAGGATTTGGCCAACGATCTATTCCTCGACACTGGCCGAGACCGAAATGAGTCGCAGGTGCTGGGCTACGTTCGGCTGGGTCTAGGGCAGAAGCGCTTCGACAGGGAAGTCCGAAATTTTCTAGTCTGGCTGAGCCTGGTCCTCGCGGTGATCCTTCTGATTGGGCTCACCGTCACGATTGTCCTGACCAATCGCATTACCACCCCAATTCGTCGACTGGTTGAAGCTACTCGATCCCTTACAGAAGGACAGTTGGACACACAAGTCATCGTTAACTCACGAGACGAGGTGGCCGATCTTGCCGACTCCTTCAACCTCATGGCGGACCGTCTGCGGGTCTCCCGCGAGGACATTCGGCAACATCAGCAAAGCCTGGAATACGAGGTCGCCCAACGGACAGCTGAGCTCTCCCATGCGCTCGAAGGGGCCAAAGCCGCGAACAAAGCCAAAAGCGAGTTTCTCGCCACAATGAGTCACGAAATCCGCACCCCCATGAACGGGGTGATCGGCATGACCGGCCTCCTCCTCGACACGGACCTTACGCCCGAGCAACAGGAATTCGCCGAGACCGTCCGCAGCAGCGGTGAGCACCTGCTCACCATCATCAACGATATCCTCGACTATTCCAAGATTGAAGCCGGCAAGATGAACCTGGAGCTCATCGACTTCGACCTGCGCACCGCGGTGGCCGAGACGCTGGAGCTGGTGGCCGAGAGCGCGTTTGCTAAAGGGCTGAACCTGGCCTCTCTGGTGCATGCGGATGTGCCCGACACCCTCCATGGCGATCCCGGACGACTCCGCCAGATCCTGCTCAACCTCGTGGGGAACGCCATCAAGTTTACGGAGCAGGGCGACGTCGTGGTCTCCGTCACACTGGGGCCCCACACCGAGACCGAGGCCACGGTGCGGGTGGAGGTGCAAGACACCGGCATCGGCCTGTCCCCTGACACGCAGGGGCGGCTGTTTCAGTCCTTCAGCCAGGCCGACAGCTCGACCACGCGCAAGTACGGGGGCACGGGGTTGGGGCTCGCCATCTGCAAACAGCTCACGGCGCTCATGGGCGGCCATATCGGGGTGGACAGTCGGCTGGGCACCGGCAGTACGTTCTGGTTCACGGCGCAGCTCGGTACCCCGCCGCCGGGTTCCGCCTCGGCGCGACCCCGGGTGTCCCAGGATTTGCACGGGCTGCAGCTCTGCATCGTGGATGACAGTCCCATCAATCGGCGCATCCTGGAACACTATGCCGAACGCTGGGGTATCCGGTGCCTGCTGGCCGAGGATGGCCTCCAGGCCCTGGCGCGCTTGCGCACCGCGGCGGCCCAGGGCTCCGCGTGCGACTTCGCCATAATCGACATGCAGATGCCGGGGATGGATGGCCTGGAACTGGCCCGTGCGATCACCGCCGATCCTGCGCTGGCGACCACCCGGCTGGTCTTGCTGACGTCTCAGGGCCAGCGCGGCGATGCCACGGCGGCGCAGGCCGCCGGTTATGTCGCTTACCTCACCAAGCCGGTGTGTGAGGCGCACCTGTATGCGTGTCTCACCACCGTGCGCCCACCATCTGCAGCGGCCCACCCCGCCCACGAGGGCCCATTCGCAGACCGACCCGCGCTGGTCACGCGACATAGTTTGGCCGAGGCGGCCGCGCGGGCGACCGCCCGGATTCTGCTCGCCGAGGATAACGTCATCAATCAGAAGGTCGCCGTCCGCATGCTGGAAAAGTTGGGCTATCGTGTGGATCTCGTGGCCAACGGCCTAGAGGCCCTCGACGCCCTGGCGCGTATCCCCTATGACGCGATCTTGATGGACTGCCAGATGCCGGAGATGGATGGGTTTGCCGCGACGGCGGAAATCCGACGATGTGAGGCGAGGGGCGAGGGGCAAGAGGCCATCGGGAGGAGTCTGACCTCTCGCCATATGCCCATTATCGCGATGACGGCAAACGCCATGCAAGAGGATCGAGACCGATGCCTTGCCGCCGGCATGGACGACTACATGAGTAAGCCCATCCAGCCCAAGGTGTTGGCAGAAGTGCTCGCGCGCTGGGTCCGCACGCCTGCGTCTGGCCCCAACTCAACAGATGACCGTTTTCTGCAGAGAGCCTCTGGCGGGAAGGCCTGAGGATCTCGTAAGAAGTCTGGCAGAGTCTGGAATTCGTGCCCCAGTTGTTATCGCACTAGTACTGTAGACGGGAAGGAACGAGTACGATGTCCATTCTGATCGTTGAAGACAATCCGGTCAACGCAAGGCTGTTAGCGCTTATGCTGCACGCACAGGGGTACCAGACGGTGGTGGCCCGAAACGGCAAAGAAGCACTGGCCACAGTGTCTGAAACACCAGATATTCAGCTGATCATCACCGACTACATGATGCCGGAAATGGATGGGTTGGAGTTTATCGTAAAGGTCAGGGGGTTGCCGGCCTTCAACAATGTTCCCATTCTTGTTGCATCAGCGCATGCCGATCTTGCAACCGTCAAGCGGGTGCAGGGCTTACAGTGCGATGGCTTCCTGGTCAAACCGATCGACAAACAACAGCTGATCAGGCGGGTTGAGCAGCTCTTGCGCTCTCAGTCGCACGTGCTTCTTGGTAAAAACAAAACGATGGACAGATTGAACATCGGGCTGGCGGAATATAACGATTTGATCAATACATTTGCGGCCCAATTAGCCGCAACCATTCCAATTATGGTGTTGGAACAAGGAGACTCGGACGAGCCCATTTCCGAGAATCTGGGCCGGTTGCTCGGAGAACTTGCGGAAAGCGCGTCCACGCTGGGTGCCGATAAATTCATCCTGCTGTATTCGAAGTGCACGGGACGCGATCTGCCGGCCCGGTCGGAATGCCCCGCCTTGCTGAAGACGCTGCAAGAATTGGATTTGGCGCTCCTGGCATATCTACAGTCGCAACCCAATGCAGCGGTGAGGAACTGATGCGGTATGATGACGCGCGGAGATGTGGAGAGACGGTGTATTCAAGATCCTAGTGCAACAGTTGGTCGGTCGGTCAACATACCGTTTCAAGTATGACTCCCTCCCGGCGCAGGTTCGGCTCTGGATCCTGCCTCGCCCATTCCTACAAGGGTGCTCATCCCCTTTGGAATTCCCAGGCAGGGTGTTGCCCCGCCTGACGGCTCGCGCGCCTGTCTAGATCCACTGCTACGACGAACTTTCGGCCGGCTCGCTCCTCGGACCTTCACGGCACTGGTTAGGGACAGGCACCACCGCGACTCGACTGAGTTCGCCGAAGTCAGACGGCGGAGCCACTCCCTGGTCTCCGTGCGCAGGCCTCGCACCCCTTCATTCACCCTCTCCCATGCGATGGGGAAGGGAAGGGTGGGGGACGAAAGCCGTCATGAATAATGCGGGTTAAGAATCGACCGCGACCGTCCGATAGAGGAATAGCCCTGGGTTCAGTGCGGCAGGGCATCGGCGCACCGCGTGTAACCGGAGCCTCGTCCATGGATTTCTCGATCACCGCTGAAGAATTCCAACGGTTTCGTACGCTGATCTACGATGAGAGCGGCATTTCTCTGAGCGAGCAAAAGCAAACGCTTTTGGCTTCCCGCCTCTCGAAGCGGCTTCGCGACCTTGAGTTGACGACCTTCTCGGAATATTACGCAAAGGTCACGAAAGATCCGACCAGTGAAGAATTCACACGAATGCTGGATCTGGTTTCGACGAACAAGACCGATTTTTTCCGTGAACCCAAACATTTCGACTTTTTGCGCGAACGGATCATTCCGGAGCTGACATCCTCGAAACGCATAAGAATCTGGTCCTCGGCCTGTTCGAGCGGGGAAGAGCCCTATACAATCGCCATGACCCTTTTTGATCATGTCAAGGATCACACCCAGTGGGATTACAAAATTCTGGCCTCCGACCTCTCGACCCGTGTTCTCGCCAAGGCTGTGTCGGGCTTGTACGACGAAGACCGCTTTCGCGGCGTTCCCCTCGAAACCATCAAACGTCACTTTCTTCGCGGGCGGGGTGAGCAAACCGGGCTCTTCAAAGTGAAGCCGCATCTTGCAAGCGCGATTACATTCCAGCGTCTCAATCTGATGGACGATCGTTTCCCCATCAAGAGCCCGCTCGACCTGATTTTCTGCCGAAACGTCATGATTTATTTCGATCGTCCGACTCAGGAAACGCTCGTGAACAAGTTTCATCACTATCTCAGACCCGGGGGCTATCTGTTCATCGGGCATTCCGAAAGCCTCCAGTGGGTGACTCATTCATTTAAGTCCATTGCCCCTACGATCTACCAAAAGGCGATATGAAGCGTCAGAAGGCAATATCGGAGAGGACGCATCGAGAATGATGACCAACACCCCCGTGTATCCGTCGCCTGGCGCCTCATGCGATGCCTTCGCTCACATCCGGCGCATGCGTGACAATCGTTTCCCTCACGAGATCGCCTCAATTCTCCCCGGGGAATTTTTCGTCAGTCGAGAACCGATGGTGGTCTATACCGTCCTCGGCTCCTGTATTGCTGCCTGCATTCGCGACCCGATCGTCGGAGTGGGCGGCATGAATCACTTCATGCTCCCGGAGCCAAAGGAGACGGGACACGATTCGTGGGGAGAATCGACGCGGTATGGATCGTACGCGATGGAATCATTGATCAATGAAATTATCAAGCGGGGCGGAATCAAAAGTCGCCTGGAAATCAAACTCTTCGGCGCAGGCAAGATCTATGAAGGCAATATTGACGTGGGCGCGAACAACGCGAAGTGGGTGATCGGGTATTTGAGGAGCGAAGGACTCGTCACCGCCAAGACCGATCTTGGCGATGTGTTTCCCCGAAAGGTGTATTACTTTACCGAGTCTGGGCGGGTGTTGATGAAGAAAATCGAGCGTATCAAGAACCGGACCGTTTTCGAACGTGAGAACGAATACGCGGTGAAAATCAAGGAGCGGGCGCAACAGCCTGTAGAGGATGTCACGTTGTTTTAAACGGCGCGTCACGTCGTTCGTGAAGCGTATGTCGTTCCGGATTGACACACGTCACGCTTCACAGTGACGAGAGACGAGGAGACCTATGGCAAAAATTCGCGTGCTGACAGTCGATGACTCGGCGCTGATGCGGCAAGTGCTGGGTATGCTTCTGTCAAAAGACCCCGAGATCGAGGTCATCGGGTCGGCTCCCGACCCCTTTATCGCTCGCGAGAAAATCAAAGCGCTCAACCCTGACGTGATCACCCTCGATGTCGAGATGCCTAAAATGGACGGGTTGACCTTTCTTGAGAAGTTGATGCGGGGGCACCCGATGCCGGTGGTGATGGTGAGTTCACTGACTGAAGCCGGTTGCCAAACGACCTTGCGCGCGTTGGAGTTGGGCGCAGTGGACTTCATTACCAAACCAAAAATTGATCTGCGGGAAGGAATGGAGGAGGTGGCCCAGGATCTTATTGCCAAGATCAAGGCAGCCGCGCAGGCGAAGGTGAGGGGTAGGGGGGCAACCGAACCTCCAGCCTCTCGCGCCGCACCCCTTGCGTCGTCATCGATGATCAAGACGACGGATACGATCATCGCAATCGGCGCGTCTACGGGAGGAACTGAAGCGGTGAAGGATGTGCTGATGGCGTTGCCGCCGAATACGCCTCCGGTCTTAATCACGCAGCACATGCCCGAACACTTCACGAAGACGTGGGCGGACCGCATGAACAGCCTGTGCAGGATCTCTGTGAAAGAAGCCGAAGAAGGCGACAGTGTGCTGCCCGGTCACGCGCTGATCGCGCCGGGCAACTATCATATGACTCTGGTTCGGAGCGGCGCTCGGTACACGGTGCGCATCAATCAAGACCCTCCCATGAATCGCCATCGCCCATCTGTCGATGTGATGTTTGCCTCGGTTGCCCAGTACGCCGGCGCCAATGCGGTCGGAGTGATCCTTACCGGCATGGGCGGCGATGGGGCCAAGGGAATGTTCACAATGAAACAGGCCGGTGCGTTTACGATCGCCCAGGACGAGGCCAGCTGCGTCGTGTTTGGTATGCCGAAGGAAGCGATCAAGTTGGGGGGAGTGGATAAGATATTGCCGTTGGCGGAGATTCCCGCGGCGATTGTGGCCTATGTCTCCAAGATCTAGGAGGATGTGAAGGCTGAAGGTGATATGTGAAGCATAAATCTTGACACAAGAAATCAACGATCAGCAGCTTCAATCGAGTCGAGTACGAGAGACCATTTCTCATAATACCCAAGAAAGGATGTGACTATGCAAATCAAAGAACGCGTCGTACCGCATGCAATAATTTTGGATGTCGTGGGAGACTTGACCTATGCCCATCGGGCGGTTTTTAAGGCGGCGGTCGAAAAGGCCAAGCAGGCTGGTTGCCGACACCTCATTGTGAATTTGGAGCAGGTGCGATTTGTGGACAGCGCAGGCCTCGGGCTACTCGTGCTCGTGTCGCAGAATTTTAAGCTGCATCAGGCCCAGATCAGTATGCTGAAACCGCAAAGCTACGTGCGGGAGATCATGAGCTTGGCGAATATTCCCAAGATGATTCCCATCTATGAACGCGAGGAAGACGCGCTCATGGCGCGTGCAGCATAGTCTTGGCTTGAAAGCTACGGAGCGTCATGAGTTCACACGCAATGCCGCATATTGGGCAGGTTCCCGACTCATCTCCAGGGATTGAGACACCCGCCGCGACGATCCTTCTTATTGAGGATGAGGCGGTCACGCGGACGAGTATGGCTGCGCGGCTGACGCGTCTGGGGTATCGAGTCCTTGAGGCCGAGAATGGGCGAGCGGGCCTTGAGCTGGCCAGGCGCGAACGCCCGGATCTTCTCATTGTCGATTGGATGATGCCGGAGATGGATGGGCTGACATTCTGTGATGCGATACGCCGTGACCCTCAGTTGAAATCCAGCCAGATTATTCTGATGACCGCCCATGATACACCGGCACAGATTGCCGAAGGGTTGGTACGAGGCGCTGACGATTTCCTGAGTAAATCGGCCAGCAAGCAGGAAATTATCGCCCGTGTGCTGGCCGGTCTGCGCACCAGCCGGTTGGTGCGAAAGCTGGAAACGACCGGCGAGGAACTGAAATCGTCGATGTTGTCGCTGGAGAAAAAACAGACAGAAACGGAGGCCGATCTCCAAACAGCGGCTGCGTTCGTCCAGTCGCTGCTTCCGTCGCAAGGAAGCCCGGTTCACGGTATCACGCTGGCGTGGGAGTATCAGCCGTCCTTGACGTTGGGCGGCGATCTGTTCGATGTGATGACGATCGATGCGGACCATCTCGGCCTCTACATTCTGGATGCCTCGGGGCATGGGGTTGCCACCGCACTCCGTTCGGCCTCGCTGATGACGTTTCTGCGGGCAGAGAACATGCTGCAACTACTCGGGTCCTACAATCCTGAGCAGGTGCTGTTCGAGGCCAATCGGCGATTTCCCTTGAGTGCCGATGGAGAGTATTTCACGCTGTGGGTGGGACAGCTTCATTTGCCGACAGGCAGTCTATCGTACGCCTCTGCCGGCCATCCAGGCGCACTGATCAGCTCGGCTGAGCTTCCATCCCGATGGCTCACGCACGCCTCGTTTCCCCTTGGGTTCGATCCGTCTGCACGGTTTACACGCGATCGCGTTTCACTGAAGCCGGCAGATCGGTTGTTTTTATTGAGCGATGGGATTTATGAAGTGCCCTCTCCAAGCGGGGAGCTCTGGAGCCGCGACCGTTTCCAAGAGACGATCGACTCGGGGAAACAGACGTGTCTTTCAGCCACAATCGCCTCGTGTTTTGCAGCAGCCCGAGGCTGGCAACAGGCGCAACACTTTCCGGACGATGCGGCGGTCGTGGGGATTGAACTGACTGATTGCCGGGAAGGCACATTCAATGGATAAGACGGCGGTCTTGGACCTTTCCGAGGCGTTGAATCGAGCGGACGATGATCAGGACTTCTTCGTCACCTTGGCGACGCTTTTTTTAGAGGAAAGTCCGAAGGATGCTGCGGCGGCTCGCGCGGCGCTGGAGCGACAGGATCGTGCCGGACTGGCGGCTGCGGCGCATAAGCTCAAGGGGTCCGTCATGGAGATGCGCGCACCGCGTCTCTTCGAGTGCACGAAACGATTAGAAGAGTTGGGGCAGCAGGGGAATTTTGCTGAGGCTTCGCCGGTCTGTGCAGATGTCGAGATGCGATTGGCCGAGGTGCATGCCGCGCTTCGGGATGTAATCGCTGGAGGATTTCCATCATGATCGCTATGACAGAGTGGCGCCCACCGGCGCGTACGTTGCTCGTCGTTGCCGACAATACCAACACCCAGGCTGTAATATTGGAGCATGCGAAGGCGCAGGGGCATTCGGTTATTTCTGCTTCGACTCCCGCGCTCGGGTTGTCAACCTTTGATATGACACAGCCCGATATTGTGGTGATGGATCTTTTTTTGCCAGAACAGGATGGAATCATGCTGGTGAAGCAAATTCACGAGCGTCGCCCGACTTGCCCTGTCGTGCTCTTGACCGACGCCGGCCATGGTGAATCGACGATGGAAGGGTTGCGCGCCGGCGCCCTCGATTATGTGCAACAGCCGATTGATGAGGCGGCTTTCTCACAGGTTCTGCAGCGGGCCATCCATAGACTGCCTGTTTCCGTGGATGATGCTCCGGGCGTCGAACGACTGGAGTACGTGCTTGTCATGGGCACCGCCCCAAGTTTTGTCGAGAGCACGGTAACTTGGCTTATTCAAAGAACCGCCATGGGGCTGATGGAGTCACGACAGCTCCATCTTCGAGCCGCGTTGCAAGAACTCGTCATGAATGCGGTTGAGCATGGCTGCCTCGAGCTCCGATATCACGACAAGATCGACGCGATGGCACAAGATCAGTATGACGAGCTGATTCAGCAGCGCCGAACGGAGGCCCACTTCCGAGACCGTCGAGTCACCATTCGTGCAGCGTACGACAAGCGACACCAGGTCTTAACGTATCGGATTGCCGATGAAGGGACGGGGTTCAACTGGAAGTCACGAATGAAATCGGGTCTTGACGTGTGCCCTACTGGAGATGCCAGTGGACGAGGTATCTTTCTCGCCCGTTCGTTTTTCCCCGACATCACATACAACGACAAGGGCAATGAGGTCATGTTCACCGTGTCCCTCGGATAATGCTGAAACCTGAAACCAATAACTCCACTGGAGGTCCCTTGGAAAACACAAGCCCCGCCAGATCCAAGCTGCGAATTCCGAACGATCCGATGTATCGCTTACTACGTGACGGGTAAATCACCTAATTTAACGTGAAAAAAGCGTCCGGAGAGACAGTCGACTTGCGGGGGTGTGATCTGAGGGGGCTCGACCTACGAGGGCTGGATGCCGATGGGTTGGACTTGAGTGACAGTTATCTTCGCCAGTCGGATTTGCGCAGTGTCGACTTTCGTCATGCGCGGCTTGAAGGCGCCAGCATCAATGCCGCAAAAATTTCTGGCGCGTATTTCCCCGCTGACCTGACCGCCAGTGAAATCGAACTGTCCCTTCTTCACGGCTGCCGCATGCGCTACTGCTCCAAACCGTAATCGGTCGGCCTGATCTCTCTTGGCTGGTCGTGTCACCCTCCTTTGCCCCTTTTCCTCGACCCTTGCAAGCCCATTATCAGCCACTTATAATGCGACAGCCTTGTTCAATCTATTCTTTAACTGTGTGGAGGAACCTCAGAGCTCATGAGTGAACGAACGTTAGCAATCATCAAGCCCGATGCGGTGAAGAAGAATGCGATCGGCGATATTATAGCCAGCTACGAGAAAGCCGGCCTGAAGCCGGTGGCGATACGCATGATGCAGTTCTCAAAATCAACAGTAGAGGGTTTTTATGCCGTGCATAAGACCCGCCCGTTTTTCGATAGCCTATGCGCATTCATGGTGTCCGGTCCTGTTGTGGTGTTGGTCCTGGAAGGCGACAACGCGATCAAAAAAAATCGTGAGCTGATGGGTGCAACCGATCCGGCCAAGGCGGACGCGGGTACGATTCGTCGCGCGCATGGGACGAACATCGAATTCAACGCCGTGCATGGATCCGATTCACCGGAGACCGCCAAGTTCGAGATCGGGTATTTTTTCCCTGAGATGGATCTCATCCGATCTTGACCGTCACCGTAACTAGGCCTTCTTCATAAGGGGAACACGCATGATCCCGAAAGACCTCCGTTACCACCAAGAGCATGAATGGGTGCGAGTGAGCGGCATGCAGGCGACTGTGGGCATCAGTCATTTCGCCCAAGATGCGTTGGGCGATATCGTCTTCATTGATTTGCCGAAGCCCGGTGCCGTCGTCACCGCCGGACAGCAGATCGGTGAGGTCGAGTCGACCAAGACGACCTCCACGATCTACACACCCGTGAGCGGCACGATTGCCACAATCAACACCGATTTGAAAGACCACCCCGAAGTGGTGAACTCCGATCCCTACGGAAAAGGCTGGATGGTGGCGATCGATCTGTCGAGTGCGAGCGAGGTAGACCAGCTCATGACCGCTGCACAGTATGAAATGTTTCTTGCCGGCCAGAAACATTGAGTCATTGCACCATCGTGTGATTAGGTCATTGATGAGTGCTCGCAATGAATCGATCCCACTGAGCCAGTGACTCAATGACTTCCCAGAAGCATATCGCCATTCTCGGCGCAGGACCCGGTGGCTATGTCGCCGCGATCCGGGCAGCTCAGCTTGGCGCTCGCGTTACCGTTATTGAATCCCATGCACTTGGCGGCGTCTGCTTGAATTGGGGCTGCATTCCCAGTAAGGCCCTTCTATCGGTCGTCGAACTCGGCGACAAGCTCAAGAAGTCCGAGGATATGGGGTTACTGATCCCGGGACCAGTCACGTACGATCTCGCTCGGATGGTCGCCAGAAAGAATCGGGTGGTGGCAACTCTCGTGAAGGGCATTGCCACGCTCTTCAAGGCGTGGAATATTGAGCATGTGCAGGGAACCGGGTCGCTACGGGATAGGCAGACGGTCACAGTCTCCGGGACCGATGGTATAATTCGGGACATTCAGCCAGATGCGATCGTGATCGCCACTGGGTCGTCTTGGCCAAATCTGCCGCAGTTTCCGATCGACGGGCAGCAATTGCTCACCAGTCGGCATCTTTTGGACCTCGATCGCATTCCTGTCAGTTTGCTGATCGTGGGTGGGGGAGTTGAAGGGTGTGAGTTCGCCGCGCTCTATAGCGGTCTTGGAACAGAGGTGACGATTATCGAATTGATGGCGCGCGTGCTTCCTCTGGAGGATGAAGAGGTCTCTTCCATGATGGAGCGCGAGCTGAAGAAACGCGGCGTGACGGTCCTGACCGGGACCACTGTCGAGAGACTGGAGCGTGTCCCAACGGCCATCACGGTGTCTCTCAAAGATGATACGCAGATCGTGGCCGAGAAGTTGTTGGTGTCTGTGGGGCGAGGATTGAATAGCCGAGGCATAGGACTGGAGCAGGTGGGGGTGCAGACGGGGCGGCGAGGGGAGATTCTCGTGAACGATCGAATGGAAACCACGGTGCCGGGGATCTACGCGATTGGGGATGTCGCCGGCAAAGCGATGTTGGCGCACGTGGCTTCGGCGCAAGGCAAAGTCGCGGTCGAGAATATCATGGGGCATCAGGCGATGGTCCGGTACGATGTGATCCCTGCAGGAATTTTTACCCTTCCGGAGATCGGTCGCGTCGGCATGACGGAACAGCAAGCACGAGAACGAGTCCGCGCAGCCGGGCAGAACCCCGACCAGGCGCTTACGGTGGGGCGTTTTCGCTATGCCGGGTTGGGGAAGGCGCAAGCGACAGGAGAGACGACGGGGCTCTTCAAGGTCATTGCCGAGTCGCCGAGCGGCAAGATTCTGGGCGTGCATATCGTCGGCGCCCATGCAGCCGATCTGGTGCATGAAGCGGCCATGGCGATGCGCGTCGGTGCAACGGTGTCGCAGATGGCGGGCATGATTCACGCGCATCCGACGCTGTCCGAAGGCATGATGGAAGCGGCCGAAGATGTCGAAGGGAAGGCGATTCATCAAGCGCGAAGGCGGATACAATAATGTGGCCATCGCTCCTCCTCAAGCTCGGGATGTTCGCAGTGACGATGGGAGTCGTCTTCTGGATCGGGTGGACTCTGCCTACCTCATTCGACCGTGAGCCTGGCCTTGTAGCCGAATCGCTTGAGGGAGTGAAGGCTGAAATTCCTTCCGGCAGTGGGCGCGTGGCCATGATGAGCCCGTCGTCTGTCCCTTCGTCGGCGGATCAACCATTGACTGTTCCCGCTCCGAAACGGTCTCCCCATGGCCTCCTCGATCTCAATAGCGCCACGGGTCAGGATCTTGACGCATTGCCCGGGGTCGGTCCTAAGCTAGTCGAACGGATCATGGAGTATCGCCAGTCGGTAGGAGCCTTTCACACTCCTGAAGAGCTGCGAGCGGTCAAGGGGATTGGGAAAAAAACGTTTGAGCGAATTCGTCCATTGGTGACGGTCGCGACGGATGTCGGACTTTCAGACAGACGGAAGAAGGCAATATGAGCGAGCTCTCCCGTCAACTCGACTTGATTCTTCGCGGAGTCGTGGAGGTGATTCAACGTGCTGAACTTGAATCAAAGCTGACACGCTCGTTGAAGGAGAACCGGCCGCTCCGTGTGAAAGCCGGTTTCGATCCGACCGCGCCCGATCTGCATTTGGGCCATACGGTCTTGATCCACAAGCTCAAGCATTTTCAGGAACTTGGCCATCACGTGATCTTCTTAATCGGCGATTTCACTGGCATGATCGGCGATCCGACCGGCCAATCGGAGACGCGCGTCGCGCTCTCAAAGGAAAAAGTGCTGGAGTATGCGAAAACCTACGAGCGGCAGATCTTTAAAATTCTCGATCCTGCGAAGACCCTGGTGGAGTTCAACAGCCGGTGGATGAGTACGATGACTGCGGAGGCGTTAATCCATCTGAGTGCGGAGTACAGTGTCGCGCGGATGCTCGAGCGAGACGACTTTCATAAGCGGTACCACGAACAGAAACCGATCAGCATCCATGAGTTCATGTATCCGCTCGTGCAGGGCTACGATTCCGTCGCGCTGAAGTCCGATGTCGAACTGGGCGGCACCGATCAGAAGTTCAATCTTCTTGTCGGACGTGACCTCCAGCGAAGTCATGGGCAGGAACCGCAGGTCGTGATGACCATGCCGTTGCTGGAAGGCACCGATGGCGTGAAGAAAATGAGCAAGAGTGTCGGTAACTATATCGCGCTGGAAGACACACCGAACGACATGTACGGCAAGTTGATGTCGATCAGCGACACGTTGATGCTTCGATACTACGAGCTGCTCACGACGGAGGACATGGCGGGAGTCAAGGCGGCGCATCCCATGGAGGCCAAGCAAACGCTTGCATCGTTGATGGTCGCTCGGTATCACGGGGAAGAAGCCGGTCGGCAGGCGAGGGTGGCCTTTCAGCAGAAATTCCAGGAGCGGGAATTTCCGAACGAGCCGGATGTGCGTGTGGCCTTGACCATGGCTGATCTGCACGAAGGTCGGACGATCGGTCTCGTGGATCTGGTGGCGAAGCCGGGGCTTGTGCCGTGCAAGTGCGAGGCTCGGCGGCTGATTATTCAGGGAGGCCTAGAGGTTGACGCGCAGAAGAAAAGCGACGCGAAGGCTGTGATCTCGAT